>DAOWDF010000022.1 GCA_030639165.1 Alphaproteobacteria bacterium | reverse complement strand
AAGTCTCGCGGAGTTAGGGTAGAGCTAGCCACCGATGATCGCGGAGCAAAATTCTCGGCAATGTTTGATGGTCTTCCTATCCATGTTGTTAAATCTGGCACTGCCGGAGCTGGTATAAAAGGCAAGATGAAGGGAGCAGTTAACCTTGCTTTAGGTATATTGCAAGCGCGTAAATTGGTGAAGTCGTTAAACCCTGATCTGGTAATAGGCTTTGGTGGTTATCCATCCGTTCCCGCAGTATTTGCGGCGCAAAGCATTGGCACTCCTACAATATTGCATGAGCAAAATGCGACACTAGGCAAGGCGAATGATTTTCTTAAAAATAAGGCAAAGTGCATTGCGCTATCCTTGCCTATTAATAGTGAGTTCAAAACTAAATCAGTAGTTACAGGCAATCCTGTACGTCCTGAAATTACAGATCTTTACGATAATGATTATCCTGAGACAGGTAATTTGAATATTTTTATAATGGGTGGTTCACTTGGAGCAACCATATTTAGCGATGTTGTTCCGCATGCTTTAGCGCAGTTATCTGATGATCATAAATCTCTTATAAATATTACCCAGCAATGCCGCAAGTCCGATATTGATGGCGCGCAGGATGTTTATAAACATGCTGGTATAAATGCAAATTTAGCAACTTTTTTCGATGATATAGCTGGTGAACTATCGAACGCTCACCTGATAATTGCAAGGTCAGGAGCAAGCACTGTAGCAGAAGTAGCAATAGCAGGCAGGCCAGCAATCTATGTTCCATACCCGCATCATAAAGATCAGCAGCAAAAGAAAAATGCCGAGTCTATAGTTTCCTCAGGTGGTGCATGGCTGATGGAGCAAGATGATTTCACAATAGATGCATTACTTCAGCAAATAAAAATATTCTTACAAAATCCTGAAACCTTGCAGATTGCCGCTGCAAATGCTAAAACTTGCGCCAAACCAGATGCTGCTAAAAAGCTTGGCGATTTGGTTGTTAAAACAATAGCTGATTTTAAATAAAGCAGGAATAATATCAATGCGCACAATGTCACCTGATATAGGAACCCTCCATTTCGTCGGTATTGGCGGGATAGGGATGAGCGGTATAGCGATTTTACTGAACTCATTGGGCTATGATGTGCAAGGTTCCGATATGGCAAAAAATGCAAATGTAGAGCGTTTGCAAGATCTTGGCGTGAACGTTCATATAGGCCATAAGGCCGATAACATACATAATAAAGGTGACGAGTTACCTGCGGCAGTCGTGATTAGCTCCGCTGTTAAGAATGATAATGCGGAGCTTGTAGCTGCGCGCGCGGCGAAAGTTCCAGTTATTAGTCGCGCTGAAATGTTGGCCGAGCTTATGCGCCTTAAATCTGCTGTGGCTGTAGCAGGAACGCACGGAAAAACCACGACCACAGCGATGGTTGGGCAAATGCTAGATCAAGCTGGCCTTGATCCTACGGTCGTAAATGGTGGGATTGTTAACGCTTATGGCACAAATACGCGCCATGGAAAATCAGAATGGATGGTCGTCGAAGCTGATGAGAGTGACGGCAGCTTCATCCGCCTTCCTGCAACGGTGGCCGTTGTAACAAATATTGACCCCGAGCATATGGAGCATTACGGAACGTTCGATCGCGTAAAAAAGGCATATAAGCGTTTTGTACTTAACCTGCCATTTCATGGCTATGCCTTGCTATGTATTGATCACCCCGAAGTTCAGAGTTTGGCAGCGCAGGTATCAGATCGTAAAATTATAACTTACGGCTTTAACCCGCAAGCAGATATCAGGGCAGAAAATATAAGGCCATCTGCGCAAGGTAGTATCTTTGATGTTGTGTTTGCCGCTTGGCTCTCTGATGATGGCAAAGATCAGGTCATTAAGGATATTAATTTCTCAATGCTTGGAAGGCATAACATACAAAACTCTCTGGTTGCACTAGGCGTTGCCAAGGAAATGAATGTCAGCGCTGATAAAATGAAAGCGGCTATGGCTAACTTCGGCGGGGTAAAGCGCCGCTTCACCAAAACAGGCGAAGTGGGCGGTGTAACGGTAATTGATGATTACGCGCATCATCCTGTTGAAATTGATGTTGTCCTGAAAACTGCGCGTGACGCTGTGGCTCAGGCAAAAGGCAATGTAATTGCAGTGATGCAGCCGCATCGCTATACTAGGCTTAATGACCTATATGAAGAGTTTTGCCGCTGTTTTAATGACGCGGATCACGTAATTATTTTGGATGTTTTTGCGGGCGGAGAAGATCCTATCGCTGGCGTGGGCAAGGATTATCTGGTGGCAGGTATAAAATCGCACGGCCACCGTTCTGTGCAAAGCATAAATAGCTCTGATGAACTGCCAGCAGCTATAAAGGAAATTTCTAAGTCAGGTGACTACGTAATAATGATGGGCGCGGGTAATATAACCGCCATGGCTTATGATCTTCCTGATAAGTTAGCCAATGATTGATCAATCATCTTATAAAGGTAAATTCACGAGCGATGCTCCATTAGGTGAGCAGAGCTGGTTTCGGTGTGGTGGAGCGGCTGATTTATTGTTCGAGCCAAAAGATGTTGATGACCTCGCCATTTTCTTAAAGGAATATCCCAAAAACGAACCATTAGTTACTCTTGGCGGTATGGCTAATTGTATTATCCGTGATGGCGGTATTCGTGGCTGTGTTATTAGTTTGGGCAAAGGCTTTGCGGAGATAGAAGTGCAAGGCACAAAGATTATGGCGGGGGCGGGAGCGCTCAATGGTTCTGTTGCTAGCGCGGCAGCTAAAGCTGGGATTGGCGGGCTAGAGTTCTTATCCGGCATTCCTGGTACAATTGGTGGCGCTTTAAGCATGAATGCGGGGGCATATGGAACAGAGGTTAAGGATGTTCTTATCTCCGCCATGGCACTGGATGGGGGCGGGTATTTTACACCATTCTCTGTTAGTGAAATGGATATGCGTTACCGCTATTGCGGCGTTCCTACTGGCACTATATTTGTTGGCGCTATCTTTGAGGGCGTTCAGGAGGACAAGGATACAGTCCGCGCTCGCCTAAAAGAGATTAAATCCAAACGCCAAACTACTCAGCCAATATCAGAGCAAACAGGCGGCTCTACTTTCGCTAACCCAAGTGCAACAGAGCTGAAGCAAGCAGGTTTGCCCGAAGGCATGAGAGCTTGGCAATTAGTCGAAAAAGTAGGCGGACGTGATCTCCAAATCGGTGGTGCCCGCATGAGTGATAAACATCTTAATTTTATGATCAACACCGGAGATGCCACTGCAGCTGACCTTGAAAATTTAGGTGATGATCTAATAAAGCGCGTGAAGTCTGATCTAGGTCTAACCCTGCATTGGGAAATAAAACGCCTTGGTGATAGATAGCCAGTACCCCGCAATAATTACGGGACACTGACCTGTTTTAAATTATGACTTAATTGCAGTAATCAAATCATTCTTATAATTGTCACAAGCTTCTTTAGTCGCTAATTCTTGCATCATGCACTCAAGAGATGCGGTTACTGCGATCTCGGCAATATTATTCATTTTCTCGCCGATTTTAGCTTCGTAAACTGCTTTCATCTTCTCCTTTAAGCGTTAGGTTTCTAAGTTATGAGTGTTTTATAGATAGTAAGTATTTTTTTGACAAGTAGGCACTATTTAGTTATATAGTTACCAAAAGGATACTAATGCAGAAAATATGGAGTTTATGACTATGTCCCGTGATTGCGATTTTAAAGATATCAATTCTT
>DAOWDF010000172.1 GCA_030639165.1 Alphaproteobacteria bacterium | reverse complement strand
AATACGCTCCTCACCTTGATGCGGCTTCACAGCTTTTACCATCTCATCTAATGCCCAGCGCAGATTAATCGCAGTCGGGCGGGTAGACAGCAGGGTTTTATACGCCCTATCCAAAGAATTATCGCTTGCATCATCCCTTAACGATAGGCAAATACCATAAGCTGCTGTAGCAGCAAGCAGAGGCGCTCCACGCGTCCACATCTCGGATATAGCGCGAGCAGCCTGCTCCATAGTAGTTAAATGGACATTTACAAGATCCCACGGCAATTTACGCTGATCAAATATACGCACCGACCAGCCATCGGGGTTAAGCTCGATAGAGCGGTAATGCTTACCATCTATTTTCACGCAGCAACGCTTTCACTTAATATATCATCGAAATTACTCACTACCGTATATCCCAATATATCATTAAGCTCACCTTCACGGTTTAGAGCTATCACATTCATGCCCGCAGCAGAGGCAGCATTTATCTCATCCATACTGTCGGAGAGGAAAAGTATCTCCTCAACAGGCAGGCCGATTTCACTAGCGATCTTTTCGTAAGAGGTAGAATCTTTTTTACCGCCGGTTGTAGTGTCAAAATAGCCTGAGAATAACGGGTTTAAATCACCATGTTTAGTATTACCGAATAACAGTTTTTGCGCTGGAATAGAGCCAGAGGAATAAATATAGAGCGCGACCCCCTGATCTTTCCAGCGTTTTAATCCTGCTATAGCATCATCATAAATATGCCCTTTTAACTCACCAGCCTTATAGCCTTCCTCCCAGATCATTCCTTGCAGAGTTTTAAGCGGGGTAATTTTCTGATCCTCATCAATATAGCGCAGCAAAACTTCTATTACTTCTTCAAGGCTTAAATCGACATTCTTTTCTTGTTTGCGGACATCATCAAGAAGATCAGCAAGCTCGTCCTGATTATCCCAAACATAATCAGGTAGGTTTTTATAGGCATAGGGGAAAAGCTCCTCCTTCACGAAAGATAAGGCGCTAGTAGTACCTTCTATGTCAGTAACAATCGCATTAATTTCTTGCTTCATCAGTCATCCCACTTCATTCCTGTACGGCGTTATTTCGTCGCAGCCGTATTATAATACGCCTTTGCTCCTCATTCCTAGTACAAAAATAAATTGAAAAGACTGGAATTTACGCTGCCTTTTCTTCTATTTCAAACTTAGGGAATGTATCTGCGATATTATCACCAGTATAATCCGCTGCCCAGCCATCTTTTGATGTGAATAAACGTATGCAGGTAAAGCCTGGGCTTTCACCCATATCAAACCAATGCTTAGCATTCGCTGGTACACTTATAAGATCACCAGCCTCGCATAATACCATATAAATTTTATTTTCGACATGCAGGTAAAACATACCAGAGCCTTCAACAAAGAAACGAACCTCATCTTCGCTGTGGGTGTGCTCACTTAGGAATTTATTGCGTAGCTCGGATTTTTTCTCATTATCGGGCTTGAGACTAACGACATCTTCTGATTGATATCCATTTTCAGATTTTAGACGCTCAATATCACTCGCATATGCTAGCAACATATCATCATCATTTGACAAAACTTTAGTTTCCCAGCGCTCAAAGCACACACCTAAGACACCCAGCTTTTCTGAAATTACCGAATACTGCGTAGTTTCAAAAATCACTGCTTCTGGATTGCTATCGTTATATATAGATAAACTGCTCATACCCTACCCCTTAATTTGCATTGAATGCATTTCACAATTAAGCATCATTTCTGTTGCCTCGATTATACGCAGAGCCTCTGCCATATCCGCTCCCCAGCCATATATACCATGCCCGCGGATTAAATATGCCGGCGTTTTTGGCTTAGAGCTCAAAACTTCTTCTACGCGAGAGCTTAGCTCCTGCATATCTTGCGTATTTTCAAATATGGGCAGCCTAACGGTTACATCATGCGTATCTATGTCAGGGTAGGCTTTGAGCATTTCATAGCCCTTAAGCTCCAAAAATTTGCTTCCAGCTATTACCCGCGTTAAAACTGAGCAAGCAACTGAGTGCGTATGTAGGACTGCATTAATTTCTGGATATAGCTTATAAATCAAACAATGAAGCAATGTTTCGGCAGAAGGTTTTTTACCTTCCAATGGCTTACCATCCAGATCAGCGCGCATAATTTGCTCAGGAGACAAATGCCCCTTATGCGCTCCCGATACGGTGATCGCCATTTCATTCACGCCTGTACGAACAGAGTAATTCCCACTGGTTGCGGGCGCTAAATTCAGAGCATCAAGCCTATTACCTGCACCTATTATTTCTTGCACTGCTATATCATATAAGGATGTCATATCTTTTTATAAGCAAAGGCACATGCATAAGCAAACCATATCGCACCACCAAACAAAAAAGCCCCTGAACGATCAGAGGCTTTTGATAATTATTTAAGCGTTAATACTTAAGCAGCTTTAGCTTTTGCTGCTGTAGTAGCTTTCTTAACAGCCTTAGTTACTTCGGCACTTACTGGCGCTGCACTTTCTTCCATAAGCTTTTTGCCTATTTCAGAAATCTTAGTTGCACCTGCAACAAAATCATCATAGTTAGATTTTGCGATTTTGTTTTGCACTTCAGCAAACTCATTTACTGTTTTGCTGCTCATTGCAGTTTTAACATACTCAGCTTGCTTTTCAGCAGAGTCTTTTGCCAAAGACATTACTTCACCCATTATGTCCTCAATGCCCTT
>DAOWDF010000024.1 GCA_030639165.1 Alphaproteobacteria bacterium | reverse complement strand
TCACCACCACCACCAAATAAACCGAACCGAGAACCACTGGGTAATGACGGTGAGTAATGCTCTCATAGCCCAGTAATCCTAGCCCATCAAGCGAGAATATTACCTCAATCAACAGTGATCCTGTAAAGAAAATTGCTACAAATTGCGCAGGAAACCCAGCTATTACTATCAACATGGCATTACGGAATATATGGCCATATAGCACTTTATTTTCTGCCAATCCCTTGGCGCGCGCAGTCAGTACATATTGCTTGCCGATCTCATCCATGAAGGAGTTCTTGGTCAGCATGGTGAGGGATGCAAAGCCGCTAACTACCATTGCCGCCGTTGGCAAAGCCATATGCCATGCGTAATCTAGCGCTAGCTCTATAGCTCCCATATCCTCCCAGCCATCTGAAGTTATGCCGCGCAAAGGGAAAAAATCCCAGTACCTGCCGCCCGCAAACATTACAATCAGCAATATTGCAAACATGAATGAAGGAATGGCATAGCCGATAAATATGGCTGCGCTAGTCCATATATCAAAGTGAGAGCCATCACGCACCGCTTTCTTGATCCCCAAAGGAATGGAAATCAGATAAATAATCAGCGTTGACCACAGCCCAAGTGAAATTGATATCGGCATCTTCTCAATCACTAAATCAATCACACCAACGTCACGGTAATAGCTCTGCCCTAAATCAAAGGTCAGGTAGCTTTTGATCATGTTTAGAAAACGAATATGGGTTGGTTTGTCAAAGCCATACATGGCCTCTAGTTCCTTTATAAATTCAGGGTCTAGACCTTGCGCGCCTTTATATGTGGAGGTTGAGTTCGTAGAGTTTGCGCTTGCCCCCGCCATATCTCCACCACCGCCTGTAAAGCGCGAAGTAGCAGACGATCCATGCCCTTGCAGCTCGGCAATCATTTTCTCGACAGGGCCACCCGGTACAAATTGGATGATGATAAAGCTGATCAGCATAATGCCAAGCAGGGTAGGGATCATTAAAAGTAAACGCTTAAATATATATGCAGCCATGGCAATAATGATATTGACACTAGGCCATTAAGTCTATGCACAAAAAGCACAAAACACTAATTTTACGCGGTTTTTTTATATTGTTCGCTAAACTTAGTCGCTAGCATTTTGCTGCATTTAACCACGCCGCTACGTTTATTAAATAAAGAAGGGGCATTTGTTTTTTTTGACTTTAGTTTCTTATCAGCTTTTTTAAATTCATAGCCAATCGCAGGAAGCATTTTTATTGCTTTTATTTTCTTACGTAATGCCAAGCTATTTCTGGAGGAACTGTTATACTCACTTATCAGTTCTTCATTGTTTAATTGCGCGCGAGCGTCTGTAGCCCGTGGACTAGAATCTTTTTTATTCTGGTTCAACGGCTTTGAATATTCGAATTTAGAGGACTTTGTTTTGCCCACATATATTTCATCTGGTAACATCTTATTTCCCACACATTTTTGGCCAAGGCCATACACACGGCGACAATACTAGTTTTTTTAAGAGCAAAAGTAAAGGATAATCACATTATGCCTTTATATGTCAATCCAGTTTAGGCTTGATATTCCAGTCCAAAACTTCCCATTTACCACCAGAAAATTTAATAATTCCTAATGCGCCTGTCGATAACTTTATTGGATATTTAGAGGAGAAACCTTCAAAATCACCAGTAATATATGGAGCAAATCTTGCAATGCCGTTAGAAGTTACAACTAATATAGTCTCGCTTATGTCCATATCTTCGTTAGTTAGCGTATCATAAGTCGTTGATATTTGCCCTGCAAAATCATGCCAATTCTGGATAATTTGCTCAGGGTCAACTCTCCAGCCATCGGGCGCTATCGCATGCTTATCCCATTTTTCTAGCGCTTCCTTACCAAGACGAGCAATAACTTTATCTTCACTTTGATTTTCATCAACGCCGTAATCAATCTCATTGAAGATATCCATTTGATAAATATGGGTCTTCATACCAGTTTCTTTTAATGCTAAGGATGCTGTTTCTTTAGTTCGCAATAGGTTCGAGCTATAAACCACATCTGGCATTAGATCATTATCTTTTAAATGCCTACCAAGAGCTATCGCTTGCGTACGCCCTTTTTCAACGAGCGGCAGATCAGTGCGCGCGCCAACTCTGGTTGGCGTATCATCTGGATTAAACGTATTTCCGTGACGGGCAATTATAAGTGTTGTCATTTTATATGCTCACCATATTTTTTAATATGTTTTTCTGCGCGTATGATATCTTCTGGGCTATCAATGCCTGATTGGATCATACCTTCTTCAATATCAATTGTAACAGTATTGATGCTGATATTATTTTCCAGAAGGCGTAATTGCTCCAGCCCCTCTAGCTGCTCATAATTACTTTGTGGCAGGGAACAGAATTTCTCCAATATATCGCTTCTAAATCCGTAAAGACCGATATGCTGATGAATAGGGGAGGTAGCACTATTCTTGCGCAAGTTACCCTCACCGCGAATGGCTGGGATGATGTTCTTGGAAAACCAGATTGCGCGTTTATCTTCTGTAATAATTGCAGTAGTCCCGCTAAATGGCGTGGTTTCTTTGGCTTTGCGCAGACGGTCAAGATCATTCCAGCTTAGTCTATGGACTGGAGTTATAACTTCTGATTTAGGATTTTGTTTAAATGTATCAAATATTTTTCTGATGGTTGCTGGCTGGGTAAAGGGCGCATCACCTTGTAAATTAACAATGAAATCAGGTTTCTTATCAAGCTGCCTTACTGCCGCCAATACACGATCAGAGCCAGTGGCACAGTCATCTGTGGTAACAATACATTTGGCGCCAAGCTCTTGGGCATGGCTATCTATACGGCTATCCTCAGTTGTAACAAAAATATCGACATCATCATAAGTTTCGGCGGCCTTGCGCGCGACATCCAATACTCGCGCCAGCATAGTCTTACCCGCGATCATGGCCAGCGGTTTACCTGGTAATCTGGTAGAGCCATAACGCGCAGGAATTGCAATTGCGAGTTTCATTATTTGCTATCCTTTTTAGTCGCATCAACCGCCCACCAAGTAGAAACAATATTGGGGCTGATATCTGATAGATTATCAGGGCGAGCTATTGTCTTCCAATAAGCAATCCGCCATTTCGGATAGTGCCACATCGGAATAACATAGTGATTCCACAGCAATATACGATCAAGCGCGCGCGTTTTTGTTACCAAATCCTCGCGAGAGTTTGCATGTATTATGCCCTCAATCAGTTCATCAATTATCGGATCTTTAATGCCGATATAATTGCGT
>DAOWDF010000028.1 GCA_030639165.1 Alphaproteobacteria bacterium | reverse complement strand
GTGAAGTTACCTTTAATGAGCTAGAGGAAATCCGTGATCGCTGTCCTGATGTAAAGCTTGAAACGTTTGTTCATGGCGCAATGTGTATGACTTATTCTGGTCGTTGCTTGCTATCTAATTTCATGGCAGAGCGCGGCGCTAATCAAGGTAATTGCGCTAATTCATGCCGCTGGCAATATAAGGTACATCTACGCCTTAATGATGGATCACTCAAGGAGTTACAGCTCACTGAAGAGAACATGGAACTGTTCGAGTTTGTGCTGCAAGAAGGCCACAGACCGGGTGAGCTTATGCCTATCGAAGAAGATCAACGTGGGTCTTACATCCTTAATTCCAAAGATATGTGCATGATGCCAAAACTCGATGATTATCTTCGAATTGGTATTGATAGTCTGAAAGTAGAAGGGCGTAATAAAAGCCCGTATTATGTGGCCGTTGTTGCAGGGGCGTATCGTCGCGCGATTGATGATTACTACGCCGACCCAGAAAATTGGTCACCGCGCCAATATATGAAAGAGCTGGAAACTGTTGGTAATCGTGGTTATACCATGGCTTTCCATGATGGACGCTTGAAGAATTTTGCTCATAATTATGAGAACACAAAGGCCATGGCTTCATGGGAATATGCTGGCATTATCCGCGAAGTCACTGATGAGCATTTTATTGTTGAGATCAAAAACCAGATGGTATCAGGTGAAGTTCTTGAATTCCTTTCCCCGATTACTCAATCCACGGTTTTACTTCGTATATATGAGTTTGATCTGGAGGGGCGTAAGGACTTGCAAAGCGAAGTCCATGCAGGGCCACAAAGGGCTTTGCGCATCCCTTTCTCTGCTTTTGATCAGGAAGACATTGCAAATTTAAAGATAAATTTCCCACCATATTCAGTTATCCGTAAAGAAACTTCACTAACCGAAGAAGAGTGGCAGCGTTTAAAGCTTGATAAGTTAGGCCAGAAAATTGAGCTAGGCCAAGCGCCAGATACCAGCTATCCTGATCGCTTGGAAAAATTACAGGAAACCATAAGCGAAGAGGTTATGGAGCGTCGATCCAAAACGTCTCGTTTCGGTGTTGAGGGTTGCTGTGGTAAGGGTTGTAACGGGTGTTTGATATTCTGGAATGATCCGCAATACGAAAAAGCACGTAAGCTATTAGCCAAGAAAAAACATGGTGAAATGCTAGAGCATGATATGCGAGAAAAAGCTTAGATAGTTATAGCAATCTACTATATATCTTCAGGTTTGGTTTCAACGGTTGGCTCCACAGATATTTCTGTTTCAGCCACTTCGCCAGATGCAGGCATAATATCTTGCAGATCTTCGGCAACTTCATCCATTGCTATATTCTGAATTTCTACATCGTCCATCATATATTCGCCAAGACCATTAGGTGTGTCAGCATTAAAGCGTTCGCCAAATGTATCCGCAAAAGCCATAAATGGCACAAATGCTATAATTGTAAAAATTGATAATATCAAAATATTGCGCATAATTTATTCCCTAATTAACTTTGTAATTATCCCTTGGGTATATCTAGTAACACAGAACTTAAAATTATGTCAAGTTCCAACTTTTCAAAATTACAGCAATGCTTGTATTATCAAGGTTATATTTGCTATTATATGAGCTGTATCAAATGACTCGCATGATGAGAAGTTAATTAATATGTCTGATAATGGCGATATGAATAATGAAGATGATGGGCAAGAGCAACATAACCTTGCCTTAAAAACTAAACCAAAGGTGCAAAAGCCATCAATGTATAAGGTGCTTTTGCTTAACGATGATTACACGCCGATGGAATTTGTCGTGCATGTGCTTGAGAGCATTTTCAAGAAAAGCCGTCAGGAAGCTACGGATATTATGCTGCATGTTCATCGCCGTGGCGTTGGTGTTTGCGGTATTTTCACCTTTGAAGTTGCCGAAACTAAAGTTGCGCAAGTAACGGACTTCGCTCACGCCAATGAGCAGCCATTACAATGCACCATGGAAAAAGAATAACATAGTATTTTTCATTTACCTTTACACGTTGTAATCGTTGCTCTCATAAAATTCACGTATTAATATACGTTAAAATTCTATTCGCCTCCGCTGCCTAGTGTAAAAATAAAGCAAAAACAATATGTGCATATTAAATTTGTATGAATTAACCTTTTATCAAGGCGTAGCAGTGTAAAACATATTGTGGTAATATATCAGCCACTCTCTTATCAAATTCATAAATATGGGATGTTTCAATGTTATCAAAGAACCTAGAACAAACTCTGCACCGCGCTCTCGCAATTGCTAATGACAAGCACCATGAATATGCAACGCTTGAACATTTACTACTAGCTTTGGCCAGTGATTCTGACGCAATGGCGGTTTTGCGTTCTTGCGGTATTGATATTGACGAGCTTTCATCTTCGTTGCTGCATTATATTGATAATGATCTGGGTAGCATGATTAATATGGAGGCAGAAGAATCCAAGCCTACAAATGCATTCCAGCGTGTATTGCAGCGTGCAGCAATCCATGTCCAATCATCTGGGCGTGAGGAAGTCACAGGTGCAAACGTGCTTGTTGCACTATTTTCAGAGCGTGAGAGCCACGCCGTATATTCACTCCAAGAGCGCGAAATGACGCGTTTTGATGCGGTTAACTATATATCGCACGGTATTGCCAAGGTCGGCGGTAAGAATAATATTGAGGCAACCCCGCAAGGCGTTGAGGAGCCTCAAGACCCTAAAATCGGCAAAGAGGCACTCGATGCTTATTGCGTTAATCTTAATGAAAAGGCCGATGAGGGCAAGATTGATCCATTAATTGGCCGCGAGAAAGAAGTTGAGCGTACAATTCAAATTTTATGCCGTAGATCAAAAAACAACCCTCTTTATGTTGGTGATCCTGGGGTTGGTAAAACTGCAATCGCTGAAGGTCTAGCAAAGCGTATTAACGATAAAGACGTTCCTGAAGTTTTACACGGGGCAGTGATTTATTCGCTAGATATGGGGGCTTTGCTTGCAGGAACCCGTTATCGCGGTGACTTTGAAGAACGCCTTAAGGCCGTGCTTGCGGAATTGGAGAACATAGAAGAATCGGTTTTATTCATCGATGAAATCCACACTATTATTGGCGCGGGCGCGACTAGCGGCGGTGCTATGGATGCATCTAATTTGCTGAAACCAGCCCTTTCTAATGGCGAGCTACGCTGCATTGGTTCAACTACATATAAAGAATATCGTAATCATTTCGAGAAAGACCGCGCTCTGGTGCGCCGTTTCCAGAAAATCGACGTTGAAGAGCCAAGTATAGAAGACACTATCAAAATCCTGCAAGGTCTTAGTGCTTACTATGAGAAGCACCATAAAGTTAAATACACAAAATCCGCGCTGATCGCCGCGGTTGATCTATCTGTTAAATATATTGGTGACCGAAAGTTGCCAGACAAAGCCATAGATATTATTGATGAAGTTGGCGCCGCGCAAATGCTGGTTCCCGAAGAGAAGCGCAAAAAGACGATCGGTAAGAAAGACATTGAAGATGTAGTAGCTGTCATTGCGCGCATTCCTTCAACTACGATTAATAAGAATGATAAGCAAGCCTTGCAAAGCCTTGAGCGTGATTTGAAAACTCTAGTTTATGATCAAGATCCTGCAATTAACGTACTATCCGATTCCATTAAGATGGCGCGCGCAGGATTGCGTGATCCTGAAAAGCCAATCGGTAGCTATTTATTTGCTGGCCCTACTGGTGTCGGTAAAACCGAAGTTGCGCGGCAGCTGGCTAAATCATTAGGCGTGGAGTTGCTGCGTTTTGATATGTCCGAATATATGGAGCGCCACTCCGTATCGCGACTAATCGGAACACCTCCGGGATATGTAGGATTTGAACAGGGCGGCCTGCTTACTGATAAAGTTGATCAGCACCCGCATTGCGTATTGTTGCTGGACGAGATCGAGAAAGCTCACCCTGATTTGTTCAATCTGTTATTGCAAGTAATGGATTACGGCAAGCTTACTGACAATAACGGTAAGAGCATAGATTTCCGCAATGTAATCTTAATCATGACCACAAATGCGGGAGCGTCCGACATGGCCAAAACTCCGATTGGCTTTGGTCGTGAAGTAGGCGATATGGATTATACGAATAGTGATGCAATCACCAAGGCGTTCACTCCTGAATTTAGAAACCGCCTTGATGCGATAGTTCCGTTTAGTAATCTGTCGCCTAAAACAGTTGAAAAAGTGGTCGATAAATTTACCATTCAATTAGAGGCTCAGCTTTCAGATAAGAATGTGACGATTGAGCTAAGCAAAAAGGCGCGTAAATATCTTGCTGATAAAGGCTTTGATATTACTATGGGCGCGCGGCCTTTGGGGCGGATAATTCAAGAGAAGATCAAACGTCCATTAGCCGAGGAAATATTATTCGGCAGATTGGAAAATGGCGGTCTGGCTATCATTGATTATGACGGCAAGGAACTGGTCTTCTCTTATGAGCAAGAAACTCAAAAACGCCGCCGTAAGAAGCCTTCACCGAAAGAAAAACAAAAAGTTTAGCATGGTGTACCCTATGTAAGGCGCTGAAATTAAATGAAAAAATGCATTCCTTCAGTCTGATTGTCGATTTTTCTGCCTTTAGGGCATAATTATGCCCGCACAGATGTTATTATAGTAAAATATTCCTATTTGATCAATGTGTTTTGGTAGGTATGGTTTAGGCCTTGATATTAATTTCAGACTTTTATCAACGAGCTATTAACGTGGTGAAAAACGCATAATGCAATGGATCTGCGCCGCCAGTAATATTTATGCAGCCATGTACGATATTATCGACATTATCATATGTAGCAGCCGACGAATAAGCACCGGTAAACTTGGTTATATTCACCCCATCAGCGTCAATTACAACTGTGCTTGATTGCCCTATTCGTTCCGTAATTATATTGCATATAGAGCTCTTCAAGAATGGCAGAACCAATATAAGCTCGCTATTTGCATTATCACCTATACCGTTAACTATATTATGCCCGCTAATTAGCCAGTTGCCAAAATCAGTGCTGCCACTATACGCTGTATTGAAGACATCATCTTGCATTTCGGTGTTGGATATTCCGCCGCCATTAACATGGAAGATATGACAGGAAAAATCAGCAGGGCTGCTAGCGTTATCATAGTCAGTATCAGAGCCATCAAATGGTGCGCGTTCAAAGCTTATTTCTGTATCTTTGCATTCATTTGATATACGTACCATATTAACAGCTTCTTTTATGGAGCGTGAGTATGTCATAATCTCAGAGGCATAAATGCCTGATTTTTCATTTCCACTATCTCCACCACCGCCGCGCATCATATTGGAAACGGCAAACCCCAGAGCCGCGAATAATACTACAGCTAAAAGTATATAAAATATTACGCTACCTTTTTGAGATTCTATATTTGTCATTAATAAATTTAAACCCTTTTTGAAGTGTTTTTTTAACTAACTTAATGTAACATGAATGGATAAAACGTTTAAGTAAACATTTTTGGCCAGATAAACATGAAAAATATAACAAGCGTAAATATTCTAATTGCTGAAGATAATGAGATAAGCCGTGAGCTAATGGCGTCTATTCTTAAAACGCAAGGCTATGGCATCATTATGGCTTCTGATGGTGATGAGGCGATCAAGGCACTGAGCGGCAATGATATAAATCTTGCGCTTGTTGACTTGAATATGGAGCCTAAGGGCGGCTTTGAATTTGTAAAATATTTAGTCCTTAATAGCATAAAATTGCCAGTTATCATTATAACTGCGGATGATTCGAGTGATATTTTATTGCGCGCTAGTGAGCTTGATGTAACGCGCGTCCTACAAAAGCCAGTTGAGCCTGATAGGTTACTTGATGTTGTTAGATATTCCCTAAAGAGATACGGTCACAATGTAAATGTAATGGCAAGCGAAGTTCACCAAACTCACTATAATCCTGAGCAGTTAATGCAGCGTGCCATAGAAATAGCAGAGCGAAATTCCAGAACTGGAAAAGGCGGGCCTTTTGGCGCAGTAGTTGCAAATGAAAAAGGTGAGGTTTTAGGTGAGGGAGCAAATGGTATAACCTCGCGCATTGACCCTACCGCGCATGCAGAAATAATGGCGATAAGAAAAGCGGCTGAGAAGATAGGGCGTTCTGATCTATCTGATTGTATTCTTTATTGCTCTAGTGAGCCAACCATGATGGGTAAATCACTTATTATCAGTGTAGGTATTGGCAAGGTTTATTATGGCCTTAACCATTCAGAAATCAATGATGCCAGATCAGTTCTTAGTAAAAACAAAGAACATAAAACTCCTGAATACATACAGCTAGGCCACGACGCTGCCATAACTATGTTTGATCGTTCACCACAAGATAAAATCTAAACTAACTCAAATATTGCATCAATTTCCACGGCTACACCCAAGGGCAGGGAAGGCGCTCCTACTGCAAATCTTGCATGTTTACCAGCATCTCCCATAGCCTCGCCAATTAAATTTGACGCTCCTTTAATCACTAACGGCTGATCAGTAAAATCTGGTGTGCAGTTAACAAATCCGCCAAGCTTTACGCAGCGTACAACTTTTGACCAATCTCCATCCACAGCGTCATTTACTTGCGCTAATATATTGAGTGCGCAAGCTTGCGCTGCTGCTGCTCCGTCTTCTGCGCTTAAATCTTCGCCAACACGCCCCATATGCATCTTCTCTCCATTAAGGAATGGGATCTGCCCTGATACAAAAATTGACTTCCCTGAAATCACATATGGCACATAATTAGCTGCGGGAGCTGCTACAGCTGGTAGAGATAAGCCGAGTTCTTCAAGTTTTGTTTCAATATTCATATTTTTGTCCTTTAAGATTTATGATATTTACTATAGATATAAATACACTAAATAAAATAAGGATTATTCAAAATATGGGGTTTTTTAGTTTTTTAGGAATTTTATCTCCTGCACATATCAATTTTTTTACTATGGCTAAGCGCGGTAAGAAAATTGGTAAAGACCAAATGGGTAATATTTATTATGAAGCTGCGCCAATCAAAGGTTATAAGCTTAATCGTCGCTGGGTCATGTATAAAGACGCGCCAGAAGCTAGCAATGTTCCGCCTGAATGGCATGGATGGCTACACCATCAAACGGATAATGTGCCAGATGAAAATTCAAGATCACACCGTAAATCATGGCAAAAGCCACACCAACCTAATATGACAGGTACTAATAAGGCTTACAGGCCATCAGGCCATATTTTATCGGACGGTGCGCGCGCAAAAGTAGCCGGTGATTATGAGGCGTGGACGCCATCTGAATAAAGAGATATAACTTTCATATAAATAACCATCCGCAAACAGTTAGAGATTAGATAATGAAACGCAGCATTGCAGAAACAATATTGGGATTAGTAGTAATTATTGCTGCTGGACTTTTCCTTACATATAGCATTAAAACAGCTGATGTAGGAGCTGCTGACGGTTACACTGTAACAGCTGACTTTTCCAATATCGGCGGACTTATGATCGGTGATGAAGTTCAAATTAGTGGTGTAAAAGTCGGCTCTATTACTAATATTGAATTATTGCCAGAAATTTATTTGGCGCGCGTTCATATCAATTTGCGTGATCAATATAAAGTTCCGACAGATACTGCGGCCTTAGTTAGCAGTGAGGGCTTGCTTGGAGGTCTTTATATGTCGCTTGAACCAGGCGCAGATGAAGATACGTTAGAAGATGGTGATGCTATACAATATACTCAAGCGCCACAAAATCTTGAGCAGCTTTTGGGACAATTTATTTTTAGTATGCAAGATGATAAAGAGAAATAATTTACTATATTGCACGTGCTTTTGCATTTTTACTGCACTGATGGCAAGCTCCACTAATATATCTCATGCTCGTGATATGAGTGAATACCCGCGTGTTCAATTACAGTCACTGGATAAAATTACAGCGCGTACTGTGACATTCGATACCAGAATAGGCGATACATTAAAATTTGGTAATCTTTATATAAGGGTGCAGTCTTGTCAAAAGTCATCGCCCATTGATGAGCCAGAATCTGCTGCTTTTTTACAGATTTGGGAAAAGGGCGTAGAAAATAAATCTCAATGGGTTTTTAGTGGCTGGATGTTCTCTTCTTCTCCTGGTCTATCACATATGGACCACCCTGTTTATGATGTTTGGGTTCTTGATTGTCTAGAAGATAAGGAAATCAGTAAATCGGTGCAGCTTGAGAATAGTGCAAGCGAAGATAATAATGATGAAGATGGCGTAGTATCAGAAGACCCGCCAGAAAATAAAGTTGAAGAATTGGGCGCAGCAGTGGATTCAGCTCAGGATTAATTAAGGTAATTATCAATCAATTTCTTTTCTGTGATATCAGAAACATTAAAATTACATGATAGTGGTATCGCTGCTTCTAGCTGTTTTATGTATTTTTCGTGGGGCGTCTCGTAAACCCCGAATTGCTCTAAATGTTCATTGGTAAATTGTGTATCTAGGATTTTATATCCCGCATGATATAAGCGCGCCACTAGGTGAACCAAAGCAACCTTGCTCGCATCGCGTACTTTAGAAAACATGCTCTCGCCAAAAAATACACCTCCTATAGAAATGCCGTATAGCCCGCCAACCATTACATTATTTTGCCAACACTCAACTGAATGCGCATGTCCTTCTTCATTTAGAGTGCAGTAGGCTTGTTTGATTTGTTCATTAATCCATGTCTCTTTGCGGCTTTCAGTAACCTCAGCGCAAGCACTAATAACGCCACAAAAATCAGAGTTAATCCGTATCTCGTAAGCTTCGCCATTTATTTTCATACGGCGAATATTTTTCTTTAACCGACGCGGAATATGCATATCATAGATTGAAATTTGCCCACGCATCTCAGGGCATATCCAGTGGAAATCCTTGCTTTTCGCGCTATCCGCCATCGGAAATATTCCTTGGGAATATGCCGCTAGTAATAACTCGGATGTCAGTGTATCTGCCATTAATTATAATGCCATGAGAACAGGGGAGATGCTACTCGCCATTTTTCTCTGCGAGTTTTTCCTCAAGCCATTTAATCGTGTACTCACCAGAGATAAATTCTGGTTGCTTCAATATCCATTCATGTAAAGGCAGCGTAGTTTTAACGCCCTCAATTACGGTTTCACGGATAGCTCTTAGAAGGCGGCTTATGCATTCTTCACGCGTACGACCATGAACAATCAGCTTGCCGATCATAGAATCGTAATATGGTGGGATTGAGTATCCCGCATACACGGCGCTATCAAAGCGTACGCCTAGACCACCAGGAGCGTGGAATTGTGTTATTTTCCCTGGTGACGGTACAAATGTATCTGGATCTTCTGCGTTAATACGGATTTCAATAGCGTGCCCGCGGAAACGGAAATTTGTCTTACTAACCGTTAGTGGTAAGCCAGACGCAACTTTTATTTGCTCCGCAATTAAATCAAGTCCAGTAATCATTTCCGTTACAGGGTGCTCAACTTGAATACGGGTGTTCATTTCCATGAAATAAAATTTGCCGTCTTCAAATAGGAATTCGATAGTTCCAGCGCCCAGATAATTCAAATTACGCACTAAATTAGCAGATAGTTCACCAATTTCATCACGTTGCTCTTGGGTTAGTACAGGAGATGGGGCTTCTTCTACTAATTTTTGGTGGCGACGCTGAATAGAGCAATCGCGCTCACCCAAATGAATAGCATTTCCATGAGAATCGCCAAAAACTTGAATTTCAACATGGCGAGGATTTTTAAGGTATTTTTCTACATAAACCGTATCGTCGCCAAAGTTAACTTTCGCTTCGCGACGCGCTGTATTGTAGGCTTCGGCAAATGCTGATGCTTCGGTTACAACCTGCATCCCCTTGCCGCCACCGCCACTTGCTGCTTTGATGATAATTGGGAAGCCCATCTCAATAGCTAGTTTTTCGCCGTCTTCTACGCTTTCAACTGCTCCACCTGATCCAGGTACAACGGGAATACCGATTTCCTTAACAGTTTGTTTAGCGCGAACTTTATCGCCCATGCGCTCAATCAGGTCGGCAGATGGCCCAATAAATGTAAATCCATGCTCTTCAACCATGCGTGCGAATTGTGCGTTTTCAGATAAGAAACCATATCCAGGATGAATAGCTTCTGCGCCCGTTAGTGAGGCAGCTGTAAGTATAGCAGGAATATTCAGGTAGCTGTCCTTACCTGCTGGCGGGCCGATACATACAGATTCATCTGCTAGGCGCACAGCCATAGAACTTGCAT
>DAOWDF010000006.1 GCA_030639165.1 Alphaproteobacteria bacterium | reverse complement strand
TTCTCCTTTTTAACAAAGTTATATTGGGGCACAAACAGTATTTGGTCGGGTGGTTATTTTGTCTCTACAGTTGGCATAGATGAGGCAACTATAAGGCGCTATATTAAGCATCAAGGCGACGAAGATACTGGACAAGCGAAGATTGATCTGTAAGAGACTGCGGGCGTAAGCCCGTAGAGGTTCACAAACTTGCTACCAAATCCATATTGGGATTTGTCTGCATTAATCCCGTTTTTAAATGTTAAGAACTTACCAAGTATATTTTCTTCCCACTCCCCGCTAAATTCAGAGAAGCGCAAGGCTGGCACATTTTGTTGTTGTGATTGTGTCATTCAGAGCCTCGCAATAATTGTAATACCAAGCCAATCATACGCTGCTTTTCCTTGGGGTCGGATTCGGCAATAAACAGTGTAAGCGCAGTTAAGGCATTAGGGTTTAAAACCTCTTTCGTTGGGAAATCGGCACATTGCAAAAACCAGATAAATGCAAAGGCGGCGCTGCGTTTATTTCCATCATTAAATGGGTGGTTTTTGATTATGAAATAAAGCAAATGTGCGGCTTTCTCTTCCACTGTTGGGTAAGCATCTTCGCCAAAAACAGATTGAAATACATTGCCAAGGATACCGCTCAGGCTTCCTTCTGTCTTTTCTTGCGCAAAAAACTGCGTAGCCTCGCCCTTTGACATTAATTTGTCTTTCAGCTGGGCAATTGCGTTATAAAGATCGTCAGATTGTGGCATTAAATCTTTTTTATAATGCCCCGTTTTGGGCAAATTATCTTCATCATAGCTTTGCAGGGAAAACCAAGTATGCGTGAAGGAGCTAATGATCTCCAATACATCATCAGTCTGAATATTTGTAGCGCCATGTGTGAGCTTTTTAATATCCTCTATCACTTTTTGGGCATCAAGGCGTTTTTCATCCAACAAATGCTGATTTATGGTATATCCTTGCGTAATATGTTGTTTCAGGGTTTTAGTTGCCCATGTACGGAATTTAGTTGCAGTTTTTGAATTAACCCGATAGCCAACGGAGATGATCATATCTAGATTATAGTGTGAAATATCCCTTGAAACCGTTTTATTGCCTTCCTTTTGAACTATCCGGAAATTCCGGATAGTTGGGTTTTCAGGTAATTCTTCATCTTTGAATATATTTTTTATATGCTCATTAATTGTGCGGACATTAACATCAAAAACCTCTGCCATTTGTTTTTGTGTTGCCCACATGGTTTCTGCATTAACATCTGAATGTAGCTGTATTGCTCCATTATCAGTCTGGTAAATAACAGTTTCATTATCTTTTGCTATGCTCATGCTGCCCTCACCTTAAATGGCGTGGGGATATTTAACTCTTTGCAAAAATCTGCGATGACTGCATCGGTTTTTTGCATATCGTCCTCTAGAGCGTGCAACTGCGCCGCCACTGCTTCAATATCTACTGGATCTTCTTCTTCAAACGTATCGACATAGCGCGGAATATTGAGGTTATAATCATTTTCTTTTACTTCCGTAAACGGAGCAACATGGGCGTATTTATCTATATTCTCACGCGCTAGATATGTCTCCATAATCTTTGTGACATGCGCATCGCTAAGCTCATTTTGATTGCCGACTTTATCAAATTCTGCGCTGGCATCAATGAACATGATATTATCATCATGCACACGGCATTTTTTGAATACTAAAATACAAGCGGGAATACTTGTGCCATAAAATAGATTAGGGGGCAAACCAATCACCGCATCAAGGTAGTTTTGTTGTTCAATAATATATTTGCGTATTTCACCCTCTGCCGCGCCACGAAATAATACGCCATGGGGCAATACAACGGCCATAGTGCCGCTATCATTAAGCTGATAGATCATGTGTTGGACAAATGCAAAATCTGCCTTGGTGCTTGGCGCTATTCTACCATATTGGCTAAAGCGATCATCAGTTTCATTTAGCGGGTTATCTTTGCCCTTCCACTTTGCAGAAAATGGCGGATTAGCAACAACGGCATCAAAACGCTCATCCATGTGTTGGGGGTGTTCAAGCGTATCTTCTTGTTTAATATCAAAGCGGGAATAATGCACATCATGCAAGATCATATTCATACGCGCAAGGTTATAAGTGGTGCGGTTTAACTCTTGCCCGAAAAACTCGGCAACATCGGCTTCTCTTGATATACGCAACAACAATGACCCTGAGCCACATGTCGGGTCATAAGCAGATTTAAGACGTTTTTTATCTGCCGTTACAATCTTGGCAAGAATTGTAGAAACTTTTTGCGGAGTATAAAACTCCCCTGCTTTCTTGCCTGCACCAGAGGCAAATTGCGCAATCAAATACTCATAAGCATCACCAAGAACATCAGAGTTAGCGTCCCCTAATTTGAAATCTATCCTATTTAAATGTGATAAAACCTTAGAAATAAGAGTATTACGTGCCTCAACACTGCGCCCTAGCTTGGTGCTGTTTAAGTCTAGATCTTCGAATAGCTGGTTAAAATCATCCTCGCTATCCGTTCCCATTGTGGTTTTTTCGATGGCGTTTAGAATAGATTGCAAATCCTCAAGGATGAAATTACTCTCTTCCTCAATATCAGCGTTCCCTTTTTTAGTTATTGCAGTGAATAGCTCATCAGGTTTAAGGAAATAGCCAAGCTTGATAAGTGATTCTTCTTTAATAGCATCAATATCACCTTGATCTTTGACGCTTGCATAATCTTCAACATCTTCAGTTTCTAGTAATTCATTTGCAAAAAGGTGCTGCTTTTCTGATAAATATTTATAAAAAATAAACCCTAGAATATAATCCCTAAATTCATCCGCTGCCATCTTGCCACGCAACTCATTAGCAATATTCCAGAGCTGTTGCTCTAGATTCTTCTTCTGTTCATCAGTCATGTTACACCAGTTTTTTATTTGATAGATTATCAGAGCGGGATGCTACTGATATACTT
>DAOWDF010000090.1 GCA_030639165.1 Alphaproteobacteria bacterium | reverse complement strand
GCATATCGTGGGGAGTGATGGAGGCGGCTGAATTTTGCTGGCACGCATCAAGGCAATATGCGTTGGATCGAGTGCAATTCGGAAAGCCACTTGCCGCAACGCAGCTAGTTCAGAAAAAATTGGCCGACATGCAAACTGAAATAGCTTTGGGCTTGCAGGCTTCCTTGCGCGTTGGAAGAATTATGGATGAGGGCAATATGGCTCCCGAGCAAATCTCGCTGATAAAACGCAATAATTGCGGCAAAGCCCTTGATATAGCGCGCCTTGCTCGTGATATACATGGCGCGAATGGTATTTCAGAAGAGTTTCAAGTTATCCGCCATATGATTAATCTGGAAACGGTCAATACTTATGAAGGAACGCACGATATCCACGCCCTTATCCTTGGTCGCGCGCAAACTGGAATACAGGCATTTTCCTAACATCACTTTATAACAAGTGATCGTTGCTCTTCTATACCCATTGAAAGGATGTGCGGGGCAGCGCTTTGTAGCTCAGTGAAATCTTGTTTGGATTCTAAGCCCAGCCATTTAATATCAATCAAGCTTTGAGCCACAGCCCCGCCTAAGGTGCTTCCAGACCCTAAGATAATGATTTTATCGGGCGCATATTCTTTGACTGATACTTGAACAGCCTTAGTAAAATCATAATGGCGTGTAACTTGATGAGCGAAAGTATAGTTAAATATTTCATCCGCATTAGTAGAATATTTTGTCCAAATATGCCCGCGCCCATCTATCAATGGAATATCAGGATTATCAAATAAACCAGCATCAAAATGTTGCATAGCTTTTTTCGATATGGGCTGTTGTAAGGGCGTATGGAAAGCCGCATGGTTAATGAGCCTAAAAGGGAAATTGCCTCTGGTTTCTAATTTTGCCTCAGTTTGTTTAAGCGCCTCATCTGTGCCGCCAAAAACTACCATACCGCCCAGATTTATAGATAAATGGAGATCTTTGATACCTGCTACCAAATCCATTAGCTCTTGATATGCGCCATTAATTTCCTGCCAATCATCATCAACATATATATAAATAAGCTGCCCTCCAATCATGGAATTTTGCATGAAAGTGCCCATGGTGTTGATTATATGAGTGCCGTTGTTCGCAGATATTGCTCCGCCACAGGATAATGCTATATACCAGCCCATCGAATTTCCAGTGACCGCGACAATATCGAATTTATCCCTATCAATTGAGAGGAAGTCTGCATAAGCGCATGCATATATAAGGGCGGATGCGTTATCTCCTCTTGTATGATCTTTTGGGGTGAAGGCGCTGGCTGCATCTAGCTCAGAAATAGGCACTTGCCCTTTCTCTGAGCGATAGGCATCTATGCCCTCGATAAGGTCGCGCTTGTCGCTATGATAACGCCTGAAATAGCCAAGCTCTTCCTTACCGTAAGTGCCGCGCCCCGGGCATATAACGAGAGCTGTCTGCTTCATGATTTGCCCTCCATTAAGTCGTTAGCCGCGGCAATGATACTTTCTTTGCTTGGCAAAGTTGAGGCGTAAGCGCGCCCTAGTGGGATAAAGCTATCCTCCGCTGTGTGGCGCTCAATATTCGGTTTATCTTTTAACAAAGTTATAAGTTCTTCCGATAGTGAGCCTGTCTTACGACATTCATCGACAATCAAAATATTTTCGCAATCTTCAACTGCTTCGATAATAACTTTTTCTGGCAGAGGGTTAAGCCAGCGCAGGTCAATAATGCGTAAGTCTATTTCTTTGCCCAACTCCTTGGCCGCCTGACGGGATAGATAATAACCATTGCCGTAAGTAATTATGGCGAGGCCTTTTCCTTGGCCATATTGCCCGATTTCACCGAAAGATATTTGCTTTGTACCTTCATAAATAAAACTCCAGCCGCCGTCTTTTTCCTCATCTAAATCGCGGGTCATGTATAGCGCGATCGGCTCTAGGAAAACGACTATGCGCTGTTCCTCGCGGGCAAGGCGTACAGCTTCGCGCAGTATCGAAACTGCATCTGCTCCATTACTTGGGCAGGCAATAATAAGACCGGGGATATCCCGCAAGACATTAAAGCTGTTATCATTGTGGAAATGCCCACCAAAGCCGCGCTGATAGGCCAGTCCTGCAATTCTAATCACCATAGGGTTAGTATATTGACCGTTTGAGAAGAAGGGCAGGGTTGCTGCCTCGCCGCGCAATTGATCCTCCGCATTATGCAGATATGCCAAGAACTGGATTTCGGGGATCGGCACTATATTATTATGCGCCATACCTATGGCTAGCCCCAATATGCTTTGCTCATCAAGGAGGGTGTTTATAACACGATTCCCGCCAAATTTATTATGGAGGTTAGCGGTAACATTATATACGCCGCCTTTAGGGCCAATATCCTCGCCAGCTAAAACTATTTCTGAATGCTCTAGCATCAGGTCATGCAGCGCCCAGTTAATCATTTTTGCCATATGTGCTGGCTTTTGCTGAGCCTCATATTCACGCTCAAAATGATCTTGGCGATCCTTGCTGGATATATATGTGGTTGGCTGTAAGTTTTCGCATTTAGGTGGAATGATGCTCGCCATTACTTCTTGCGCAGTTTTCAACTTTGGACGCTTAATAACTTGCTCGGAGGCGCGTGCTACCTGTTCTTCAATGCCATTATATAGATCAATAATTTGGGTTTGGTTCAGTATATTATTCTGAATAAGTAAGCTAGCAGAATGGAGTAGGGGGTCGTTAGCCTCTGTATCCTCAATCTGTTGTTTATTCATGTAAACATTTTGGACATCTGGCCCCGCATGACCAAATAGGCGCACACATTTAAAATGCAAGAATGCTGGCTTGCGGTTATTGCGCACATAGTCTTGCGCCTCGCGCGTAACTTTATATGTGTCGAATATATTCAAGCCATCACAATAAAAATACTTTAAGCCCACATGATCTTCGTAGCGCTTTCTTATCCAGCCATCAGGGGTAAGGGTGGAGATGCCGATATCATTATCTTCACAGATAAAAAGAATTGGCATGGATGCGCCCTGATAGCTTGTCCAGCAAGCTGTATTAATCGCTCCAACTGCGGTGGAATGATTGGCCGAGGCATCTCCAAAAGAGCACATGGCGATGGAATCTTCTAGCAACCCAGTCGCTAACTCAAGGTTTCTGTTAAGGTCGATGCTGTAGGCCGTGCCAACTGCTTTTGGCAAGTGTGAGGCTATAGTGCTGGTTTGCGGCGGTATGAAAAGCTCTTTAGAGCCTAAAACCTTGTGCCGTCCTTGAGAAATTGGATCATCCGCGCAGGCTGTAAAGGAAAGCAACATATCCCAAAGGGGCGTTGATCCTGCTAGCTGTTTTGAGCGCTCAATTAGAAAGGCTGCATCACGATAATGGAGGAAGGCCATATCATCTAAGCGAAGGGCTGCGGCTATGGCAGCGTTACCTTCGTGGCCTG
The DNA here is from genome assembly GCA_030639165.1 of Alphaproteobacteria bacterium. Classification (GTDB taxonomy): domain Bacteria; phylum Pseudomonadota; class Alphaproteobacteria; order Micavibrionales; family Micavibrionaceae; genus UBA1672. The sequence goes on along the minus strand of DAOWDF010000090.1, from coordinate 5,108 downwards.
AGCTGCCGATAGTATAGAACGCTTCGCCGCATGCTTGCAGCTTTCTTGCGATCATATCTAGGTGACGGGAGAGGGCTTGGCTTTCAAAAATCCTGATTGCTTCGTGGTTAGATAGGTTTGCCGCCGCAATGTCATAGTCACTATTTACAGGGAGGTTATGTTCTTTAACCCCATTTAGAAAATTTTCGTGAACTATTTTGGCGCGATCTAACGACATGCATATATTCTACACTTTAAATCGTTAAGCGTTATATAAAATCTGGATATTTTTGTATTTTGGGGCTTTGGATTTAGAAAAGCTCTGCTAAAATTTGCTCTTCTTCATATTCACGTTGTGCCACAATAAAGTTATGAAACTTAGGTATATAGTTATCTCTTAATAATTCTGCTGAATTACCTGAAACCATATTAGTGAATTTTGCTGATAGCCCCTGTCCATTATTATAAGAGGGATCATTAAGGATGATAGTATCACCTGCCTCAATATTTGTTGTAAAGGATGAGCAGTCTAGTTTTGAGCGGTCTTCTGATACATCACATGCAATATCAGCATCAGGGAATGTGGTCGCAGTATTAATTGCAGGTGGAGTTATATCTTCTGCTATATTTTCACTGATATTCGCGCCAATATCTACAAGGTTTTGTCTGGCCATGGTGGCTATTGTATCATTGCCAGAGGCTTCTGCCAGCTCTAAGGCTTTTGTGAAGGCTTGTTTTGCCGCATCAAGATTAGCTGTAACACCTCCGCGGGTTTCGTTAAGTAGATAATAGCCCATATCATTTGCTGCCCATGCTTGGGTTTGCATTGCTTCATAGGCTGTTTTTGCTTGATCGCTCCAGCCATCAGTATTCATATTTGTTAGCAGTGATGCCGTAGTTTGAGGCGTTTCATTGATTATGGATGCTGGCTTTTCCTCTGATATTGGGGCAACAACTTTTGTTTCTGTTACTTGTGCAATATTTTCTGTGGCTAGATCAGGATTATGTTCTAGCGCCCATGCTAGGTCAGTTTCTGCTTTTGCGCTTCCTGCTTCTACTGCTTTTTCAAGCATTTCTATTGCGAGGGCAGGGTCTTTTGGAAAGCCATAGGCACCATGAAGAAGGCCAACGCCTGCGTCATCTAATGCTTGTGGGCTGCCGCCTAACGCTGCTTCGGCAATGTCTTGTGCGCGCTGGGTTAAGCCAGTTAGAGCAGATAGTTTATCATTAGTAGATAACTCTAGGGCGGGGGTTTCTGCAATGATCTCTGGCTTATTTTCTGACGTGAAAAAATCGCTTGGTGATGTGTTAATTGGCTCTGCGTAGGCAAGTTGCACGGGTTCAGCTTGCGGTAGCTCTGCTGCTCCTGCTGCGGGTATTACTTTTCCTGCTATGTCACCAGCGATATCAAGCGCATTTTTGAACCCGCTCTTAATTCTTGTGAAGACGTTAGTCACGGTTTCTTTGAGTGAGCCAAAGAAGCTTGATGTTTGCTCTTTTACTATGCTTGCAGCATCCTTGGTTTTTTCGACTATATTCGCGCCAATCTCTGTGGCTTCCATTAGCTCTATGGCTTCGTTAGCTCCTACAGCAAGTGATCCGAGCAAAAATCCTGCGGTTTCTTTTGTGAATTTCTTCGTGTATTTCAATTTATTATTTTTTGCGAGCGTAAGAAGTGCATCTCTGCTGCTGCTTCCATCTTCTATAGCGGCGTTGTAATCTTTATATACCTCATAACCAGTCATTGCACCGCCGCTGGCTAGGGCGAAAATAGTGCTAAGGCCTGCTACATCTGCGGCTGATTTGCCAGCGAATTTAAGGCCGCCAGTTATAACAGCACCTTTTAACGCGCTGCTTTCAAATGCTGTGCGGAGTGTTCCTCTTAATGCGTTTAGGCGTGGTGAAGTGGAGAGGGCGGTGCTCCCAGATATAAGTTTTTCTTGAATTGCTGCCATGGCATTGAAAGAATTTATATTTAATGTTGTTGCATTCATTACACGCACCATAATTTAGTTTATGGAATGCCTTATACATAAGATTGCGTGCTTATGCAAATAGTATTTGGTTTACAATAATTTTCTTGACATAGTTGTTGGCTTATGCGATTTAGTGCGTTATATGAAAAACGCTAGTGAGTTTATTTCGGGGATTCCGATAATTCATGGCTATAACAAAATTAAAAGGGACGTTAAAAATGGCAAATTCATTTTCACAACAATTCACAGCAGTAGCTTTTGCTTTAGCTGTATCAAGTACAGCAATGGCTACTCCGGGTGATAGGCATGAAGGTTCCAACGGTTTTGAAAATGGTAAAGGGCATCCTAATCACAAAGGTGTAGGTAATGGGCATCATGAACGCCCAGAACGCCCAGAACGCCCAGAACACCCAGAACACCCAGAACACCCAGAACACCCAGAACACCCAGAACACCCGGGTAATAACAACGGTAATAACGGTAATACAGATTTCAACAGTAATATAGATAATAACTCTAGTTCTAACTCTAACTCTGGGGCTAACTCTACTTCTGATGCCAATTCTAACTCAGGTGCTAACTCTAATTCTAACTCAGGTGCTAGTTCTAAAGGTGCAAGTTCAAATGTTAATGTTGGTGGAGATAATTATAAATCTTTAGCTGGTGACATGATCAATACTCCTAACCTAGGTAACCTTTATGTTCCTAATGAATGTATGTATACATTCCAATTAACGTTGGGCGGTGGTATGCCTTTCGTTGCTAGTGGTAGTACTGGTTTCTCATGGATTAACCCTGCGGGCGTTCCTTTGGAAAACAACTACACTCTTAAGAGTTATCTTGCTGCGGATGCTGGTAGTGATCAGCGCGCAGAAGCTACGGATGGTTTTGATGGCGACGAGCTGGCAAAGCTTAACTGTCTTACTAATGCATGGGAAGCGCAAGAAGCTGGTCATACTAATAGACTGGATCTTCAAGGTAAGGTTAATGAAGGTTATGCTGCGGTTGAGAAAATTAAAGTTGGTGGAATAGTACTTGATAAAACTTTGACACATACTTGTAATTTGGCTGTAGTGCCTGAAGTTAAGGATACTATTGCTTTGAGGCATAATGTTAATTCTAATGTTAAACATTCAGAGCATGCTAGTTGTGAAGAAGCTCAAGAACGTGCGCTTGACTTTGTATTTGGTCCAGAGCTTTAAGTCATTTAAGATTAAGCATTTTATTGCTATTCATAGGGCTACCACATAACTGTGGTGGCCTTTTCTTGACACAGCTCAATTGATTATGTATATTCTTTTTGAGTTATGTATATGGAAGAGGATGGTTTATTATGCTGAATACGCATGAGGGAAGTAATTTAAAGATATTGTTTGCGGCTAGTGGGCTTTGTTTTTTGAGCGCATGCTCAACTACGCCACCTAAGAGATTTGTGTCTGAGCCTTTTAAAAGGGATGACTGCCTTATTGTTCAAGAGGAACGTCTTGTGGAAGGTGACGGGAATGATGCAAAAACCATTGCTAATAAAACGACCGCAGTTGATTATTCTAGTAAGTGCGAGGATGGCAAGAACCACCGCCTTAAAATGAAAATCGCGGCAGATATTTTGATTAAGTCTTTTGTAGACCCAGATGTTGCGCCAGAGATTAAAACTAAACTGGCAGAAAAGATTTTAAAACATTTAGGGTCTTATGATTCTGCTATGCGTCAATTTGCAAAGATGGGTATGGCTGAACATGATATTACAGTCGAAGATTTGAATAACCCAGAAGGCGTTTTTACCTGTAAGGGTGATCTTAGTGTCTATGTTGACGATTCCACAGGGCGAACTACAGTTAATTTTGGTGAATGTGATTATAATTAACGCGCTAAATCACGAAAAATCTTAAAAAAACATATAAAGATGTGATGAGCTATTGATTTTTGTGTGAAAAGCCGATAATTCATAACCATCCATAATGCTGCGGGCGTAGTTCAATGGTAGAACGACAGCCTTCCAAGCTGTATATGCCGGTTCGATCCCGGTCGCCCGCTCCAGTTTTCGTTAGTGAGTAAAACGATCTTAAGAAAAGTGAGAGTGCTGCACGGCAGTGCTCCAGTTTTCGCTAATAAGCGAAGCAGTACTCCAATATTAATTTATGCGAGGGATGTTTCATGAAACATAGAACACTACACATAGTAACTTTTCTTATTACAGTCATGGCTTTTTATCCTGCTTATGCGGAAGAGCACCACCAGACTGGCGGCGATGCGCCAGTTGTGGTTACGCAGAAAGTCTCGGATAATATTTATATGTTTCAGGGGCGGGGCGGTAATGTTGCGTTATTCTTTGGTGAGGATGGTGCATTTCTAATCGATAATGATTTTGCCGAGCTATCTCCAGCAATTTTGGAGGCTGTGAGGGGCGTATATGATAAAGAAATACGCTTTGTGTTTAATACTCATTGGCATGGCGACCATACTGGCGGTAATGAGCTGCTTGGCGAGCAGGGCGCTATAATTGTTGCGCATGATAATGTACGCAAGCGTTTGTCTGAAGAAAATTATATTGCTGCGTTTGATATGCGCTCTCAGCCTGCGCCGAAAACTGCGCTGCCTGAGCTAACCTATGATGGCTCAGCGACCTTCCATTTAAATGGAGAGCAAGCGCATGTTATGCATGTTGCAAATGCGCATACTGACGGTGATTCTATCGTTCATTTCCCTAAGTCTAATGTTATACATCTAGGCGATATCTATTTTAATGGATTTTACCCGTTTATTGACGCGTCAACTGGCGGGCGTCTTGATGGTGTGATTGCTGCGGTGGAGCTTGTTCTGGGCATGGTTGATGATGAAACCGTGATTATCCCTGGTCACGGCGCGCTTTCGAATAAGGCGCAGTTGCAGGGCTATCGTGACATGCTATTTGGTGTGCGCGATGTTCTTAGCCCAATGATTGACGCTGGTAAAACTCTGGAGCAGATAGCGGAGGAAAACCCGTTAGCGCCGTTTAATGAGAAGTGGGGCGGTGGTTTTTTACCTTCTGAAAAATGGTTGCCAATTGTTCATGCATCTATGGTTAAATAAAATTCTGAAATTCTTATTGGCAGATTTAAAAAACCCATTGACATTGTTCGGTGGGTTTCTTACATAAAGTATCTAGATTGTATG
>DAOWDF010000015.1 GCA_030639165.1 Alphaproteobacteria bacterium | reverse complement strand
CCGCTTTCATTGCATATGCACGCCACTAGCGGTAAATCACAGGCAACTATTCTTACCGCGATTAAGGCTGGTATTGATAGCGTTGATGTCGCCGTTGACGGTATGAGTGACTGGGTTGGGCATGCCTCTGCTCAAGATATACTATATTTGATGGAAACAAGTGATGATCCAGAAATTAGTGATCGTATGCCAGAAATTGACTTGGGGGCACTTGAGGAAATCAAGCAGCTTAATTTAGAAAGCCGTGTTTTATATCGTGGCTACGAGCTACCCTATGATAAAGATATCCAAGAAGCCATTATTGAGGCAAAAATGCCTGGTGGAATGGCAACTACTTTTATTGATTGCATTGAGAAGAATTTTTTCATTGGTAAAGAAGTAAGTAAGGAAGAGCTAAAACAAGCAACATTAGAAGCTTTAAAAGAAGTTCCTGCTATTGCAAAAGACCTTGGTCATGTTGAGTTAGTAACTCCTACATCTAATATTGTTTGCCAGCAAGCGGCCTGTGCATGGAACATCAAAAAGCAGTTTGCTGCAGAAATTGAAGAAAAAACGACAGCCATAGAAACAGAGCTTGGCAGATTAATTTTGCAAGATTCTACTGATGCCGGCAAAGCAAAAAGTGATGCTGTAAAGTCACTGGAAAGTACAAGACAAGAATATACTTATAAAACCAAAGCCCCTAACTTCAATAACTATGTTCTTGGGCATTTGGGGTATAGCACGCAAAAACCTGATGAATGGCTTACTCAGCATGTAGAGGAAGAAACAGGCGAAAAACGTTTTCTAGGCCGCCCAGCAGACTTAGCCAACCAGAATGAGCTTGCTGAAACCAAAGAAATCATAAAGATGGAATTGGGAGAGACTTTCTACGATAATTTAAGTAATAAAGACCTACTTACTGCAATTATGACTGGTGATGACGGCGCTGGCATTAACTCACTAAAAGCGAGAGATAAAAACGACCCAACTATCTCCTCTAGCTATGAGCCAAAACCAGAGATGCCATCATTCTTAACTACAGAAACTAATGGTTACAGTGAGAAGCGCAAAGATCCCGCCGCGGCTCGCGATGCTATAGGCAACATGGTTCCAGAAGAACTTATTCAAATTGCTCAAAAATTGCAGATGATTGAAGACGGCTCATCATTTGTTGGTATTCCTGAAGCTCAGAAACAACAATATATAGCGGATATACAAAACAAAGCCTTAAGAATTATGGCGACAATGCCTGATCAACTTAAGCATGCTGGTTTTACTGATTTGCAAGTTATAGGGTTGTTTAACAATCAAGCATCTGGTTCTAATGGCATGCAAAAATATATTAATGATCGCGCTGCTCAGCTTGGCGTAACTACTGAACGCTTCATCCCTAAAGTTGGAGACAATCCAAGCTATAGCCCTATTCTTATTGAACAGCCCCAAACACAAGAAGCAAATCCACTAGAAGAGCTTACAGCATAAAAGATCACCTAACCCTCACCGGAAAAATTGAGTTCCTTCTGGTGAGGCTAGCGTTTCTTAGTGTCATTACTTGACTACGTTTAACCTTGCCCAGATCATAAAAAGTTTACAAAACACGCATAATTATACAAAAATATCTTGACATAAGCACCACCAGTTGCTACTTCCCATAAAAATAAAATTACAGGTGATGAAAATGTCTGAACAAGCACTAGAATTGATCTACCCCGAACCAACCACACAAGAGTTTTTAGATTTAATTAAATCCTTAACCAACCCACAAGTAATCAGATCGATCTATAAAGTATATGATTGGAAGCAAAATCTAGAAGCTGCTCATAAAGCACCTGAAATATATACAGATAACCCCGCCTTCACCCCGATATACCCGAGAGAAAATCCTAACAAAACTGCATTTGTTGACGATATATACGAGAATGAAAAAGATGGCCCAGTTGAATTAAAAGGTACACTTGCAACTGAACCTGTTAATACAATCGAAGAAATAAAAGGATATTTCACAGGCCTATTCAAACATGCAAGCGTTGGCAAAATAAACGTCAAATTTAATTCCCTTGCAGCAAATAAAGACGGCACTGGATGCGCTGGTCATTATACTTTCTATTTCATAGATGCACTAACAAAAAGACAAGCATACTTGGAGGCTACATTTGAATTCAAAGCAAATGACGACGGCTCAAAAATAATGCACCACCACTCATATAAACACCGCCACAAAGGTATGAAATTTACAGGACAATACGAGCCTAGCCAAGACAGGCAAACCCCCACCGAACTATTCGATGTCATATCTAATGGACAAAGCCCTCAAAGATTCAAAAAAGAAGAAGATGATGTGCTAGATAGAGCTATTAATATTCTACAGATTTCTTAACCTTAATAGATTTAGCCAAAGCAAGCCCCATGGCAAACCATAGGAAACGAGTATACATAAGCTCGTGCAGCAACGACATTGCGCCAAACATTATCAGAAATACAAGCACAGCCCTATGATAGGAGCTATTACCTAATACATAACCACATCTATATAAATTCCATGCGCACATAATAAAGAACGCGCAAAACACCCCTAAGCCAAGTAATCCAGTTTCTACCAGCAACCAAAGAGCTGTAAAATCT
>DAOWDF010000091.1 GCA_030639165.1 Alphaproteobacteria bacterium | reverse complement strand
TTAATTACAGAACCGAACGCCCCGATTTTTATGATCTGATAGAGTTTGTAGAAAATCATGGTGTATAAAACCCCACACCTTTAATACAAACGCCTTTACTTAAGTCACCCCAAAATGCATACTCATGTAACAATTAAGCATTGTTAATTGATTCTGCGTTTTATTTCTGGTGTTTTTATCGTCAAAAGCCAAATAACTTTAGTTACACGGCTACTGGTTAAGGTATTGTTATTACACGGGTGTTTTACTTGCCCTGTTGATTTGATGGATATTTTAAATACTTATTAATAAAATTATGATTAAATTAAAGGTACTAGGAAAGTACATAGTAAGAAGGAGATTTAAAAGTGTTTAACAAAAAGATTATAGCTTTAAGTGTAACTGCAGGGTGTCTATTAGGCGGTATCCAAACTGCAAGTGCGTTAGATCAAGATATCCAAGCATCCATAATCACGAAAGCTGCAATAGCCTTTTCTAATGTAGTAGATATGGATTTTGCGCTTGTTGAATTTGCAGCTGTTCACTCAGGTGACATACAGCTAGGAACAAACGGTACTGTTGTACTATCAGGTACAGTCGGCTTAACTGCAAGTGGCGTTGGCGCTGCTGGTAGTGTTGATATATCTGGCGATGGTGCATCAACCATTGATATAACATGCGAAACTGGTGGAACACTAACTGACGCTGGTGTAAATTCTCTTCTATTATCTGCAACTGAGATTACAGCAGGCGTAGGTGGAGCACCGGGAACAGGTACAGCATGTGGCGGCTTAGGCATAGGCCCAATATCAGTTGATTTGTCTGTGACAGCAAACCCAACAGTACTTATGGGTGGCACGATTAATGTTGATGGTAACGCTATCGCTACATCAGATACTTACAGTACCGCTTTGGCTGGTGGTAACCCAGTAACATTACGGGTTGTTTATCAATAAAGTAACCTTACTTACAATATATCCATTGTAGTAAGCTGCGCGAATTTCATAGCATGGCTTATTTCTTAATCAGTATATAAACTTAAATTTTTATATTCACTACATATGTTAGGGGGTACAATTTTATGACATCAAAAATCACAATTAAAATTTGTGCTTCAATTATATTTGTAGCAATGGTTTTTGCATCAAAATCTGCATATACACTAGACACTAAAATTAACGCCAATGTACAAGCTGAGGCTGCAATATCTGCAACCAAAGGCAAGGACATGAATTTTGGAAATGTAAGTTACGAGTCCTCAAACTCCGGCGAAATACAGCTTGGAACTGATGGACGCGTAAAACTAAGCAGTAATTCCTCAGGACTATCACTTAATGGGGGATCGCCTACAGCAGGAGACCTAACAGTTAGCGGTGATGGAAATACAACAATTCAAATATCATGTGAAAGTAATGCATATATATCAACAAATAGCAGCCGTAAGCTTAATATTAAAAATCTACAATTTTCAATAGATAAAGGTAAATCTTACGGATACGCCACCCCATGCAAAGGCCTATCCTTGGCAACCGCCACAGTTGATCTGGCATCAAACGCTACACCAAAGATATTTTTTGGTGGATCACTAAACTTTTCTAATAAACAAAAAAAATCTGAAGAGACATCTCAAGAGACAAAGGTTGCTACAAACTCCTTGACGGTACGTGTCGTTTATCAGTAAGATTTTATTTAGGTTTACTGATTTCTTTAATTATCGGGGAATATTTATGCGCTTAGCTTTTATCCTTATTCTTGTCGCTATTTTTTGCACAAAGTCAGACATTAGCCATGCCCAAATCACGCTAACTAAAAATAGTGATATATTTTTTGGATCATTAGATTATGATGCTACACACAGTGGTACATTGCAGCTTGGTACTGATAATAATATTACATTAATCGGCGGATCAGGAATAGCTCATGATGGCTCATCTACTGTAGGTAGTATAACCGCAGGTGGAACGCCAGCTGATGTCATTGAAGTAAAGTGCACAGCAACGGGTAACATGAAATTACAAGGATCCTCTATGAGCGTTCAAAATACTGAAATTGCAATTGATAGTGGAGTTGCATTCGGCAGTGGGTTTGCTTGTCAGGGCGTAAGGAATAACAATCCCCCCGCCACAACTGTTGACCTTGCAGTTAATCCCTCACCTGTTATACTAATAGGAGGTGAAACGATTATTCCTGCAAATGGTTTAGCATCTGGTACTTATGTTACTTTTGGTCAAGGAACTAGCCCCATAACCATTCGGGTTATTTTTCAATGAGGTATTATTTATGAAAAAATATTATATATGCGTATTAGCCTTTATGGTTGTAGTTGCGAGTATCTATCCCAGTATTGTTAATGCCGACAAGGTGCTATTCTTTACGCCTACGCGCATAACAATGGATGATAGTAGTAAAGTTAAGGTTATGAGTATTACAAACCTTTCTAATATTTCTCGCGCATATAAGATCAGTTTTCAGGACCAAGTTATGACACCAGAAGGTGTTACTGCATCTGTAGATAATTTTGAATATTCTGCAAAGAGGATGCTACGCTTTGTTCCTCGTAATTTTGTCCTAAAGCCTGGTGAGAGGCAAACAATAAGAATTATGATGCGCGTACGCCCAAACACAACTGAAGGGGAATACCACACGCATATACGTTTCCTTGAGGATGTGTCGAAGAGGCATAAAATAAACCCGAAGAAACCCGGAGAGAGCGCATCTATTGCAGCTCCTATAGCATACGAAGCGTTAATCCCTGCTATAATTTCACATGGAAATATCAATACAAAAATCAACATGAAATCGGCTAAACTTTTCAAGGGATCTAAGAAAAATAACTATAAAATCAATCTGATCTTGTCTCGCCAAGGAAATGGGCAAGGCACAGCTTATATAGATACAAACTACGTCGCACCAAACGGCAAAGAAACTATAGTTACTCCACGCCGTACGGTATATATCTACAGAGAGCTGTCAGAGCGTAAAAAAGACTACAATTTTACTCTCCCTGCAGGCCTACCTAAAGGCGGATCTATTAAGGTATCCCTATATGACAACACAGAAAATGATGCTGTTCCTGTCAAAGAGTTAACCTTCAAACTTAAATAACCCCTCCCCCCCCCTACAACTGGCACTGATCTTGCAATTATCTACTCTGAACTAGTCTTTCTTTTCAGGGTAGAAATCTTATATGCAAGGTTTTATAACATCAACAAGAGCTATAATTATACTTATAGCAATGATACATATCTGCACTGCCGGCAGCGTCCGTGCCAGTGAAGATATTGTAATTGTTGAGCGTCCTGATGCCGAATATTTAATCTTAGGCCTTGAAATTAATGGCTTTTATCGTAGTGACGGCATAGAAGCCTACCTACCAGAAGAATCCCCACCAGATGATATACTTATCCCCTTAAGCGCATTAAGCGAGGCCTTAAGTATTTCCATAGACGTTGACCCCGGAGAGGGAACCGCTAAAGGTTTCTTTCTTGATGAAGACAAAATATTCCAGTTAGATATGAGACAGAAGCAGGTAATTTCTGCCTCTAATGTATTTGCAATTGATCAATATTCGGCAGAATCTCACTTTGATGACATTTATGTCAAAGCAAGTGAGGTAGAGGAATGGTTTAACCTTGATATTAATTTAGAGTTTGGAACGCTAACATTATATATAAACTCTGAAGATACTTTCCCGTTTGAAGCTTCGGAGGAAAGAAAAACACGCGCAGGCAGACTGCTAACTACCTCCCGTCGAAAAGATTTCGATCCTAAAGAAGCTTACTTAATTCCGTATGGCCTTTACAGCAAGCCATCAATATTGTTGCAGCAATCAATATCTGGGACAAAATCTAGAGATAATAAGATAGTTCAGTCAACATCAAGCCTTCAAGCTGGTTTTGATCTATTGAAATTTGGCGGTAATTTAAACCTCAGCTATGCAAAAAATAATATGAGGCAAAGTGAAATAACAAATGCGCGCCTTATTTTCTCGCGTAGTGATCCAAAACTAGAAATGTTGGGTAAATTAAAGGCAGGAAGGATTGATATTGGTGACGTTGCTTTTGCCTCTGTACCACTATCGATAGGAGGTGGACAAAATGGCGCAGGGATAAGAATTTCCTCTGAGGCCGATTTTGGCTTTAGACTTTCTCAGAAGTTAGGAAATATAAGTATAGATGGCGATGCGCCTGTAAACTGGGATGTAGAGATATACCGAAACGGGCAGTTCATTGACTTCCAGACAATTGGTTCTAATGCTATGTTTGAGTTTAAGGACATAGTACTTATAAGTGGTTTCAACAGATTCAAGATCTTATTATTTGGGCCTGAAGGACAAAAGAAAAGCTTCACAAGGGACGTTTTCAGCGGGCCTAACATGCTTTCAGAAGGAACTCTTCGCTATAATCTAGCGACTGGTATGCCACAGGCAGATTTCTTGCCTATTACTGAGAAGCCACGTAAAGACGGCCGCTTAGGTTCTAGCGGTGATTTTGCATATGGTATAAACAACTTCCTAACAGTCGGTGGTAGCTTCTTTAAAGGCCCTGTTGATGATGAAAATGATACGACAACAGCAGGGTTAAGTGCCAGCGCCCTATTCCTAGGATTTAACACTCAGCTCCAAGGAATGGTTGCTGATAAACAAAGAACGGCTATTCAAGCTGGAGTTAGAAAACGCATATTCGAATCAAATGTATCGCTGTCACATACTGTATTTAACAAGTTTGAGGAGGAGGATCAGGATATTAAGAAATCAACAGAGGCTACTATATCCCATAACTTCGGACGCTTGATTTTAACATTAATTGGTCGACAGGAAGAGTTCCTTGAAGATGAAAGCAGAACTACAATAGAGAATGTTGTGTCTACTGAATTACTAGGTGTAAAATTCACTAACCAACTGACAAAAACAATGTCAAAAAATAAGCAGCTTGAAAAGACTGAGGGAGAATTAAGCGCATTCAAAGACTTAATGGGCACTAGGATACGCGCAGGATTATCATACGATCTAGACCCAGAAGCAGTTGATAACCTTAAAAACCTTCGCTTTAGCGCGCAAAGAAAATTTGATGGATTTAGCTCTGTTCGTCTTATATCTAACTATGATTTCCCGTCGAATGCTTTATCCAGCAATGTACGTTACAGTCGTGAGCTGGGGCCTGTTACTCTTGACTTTGACCTCGGCGGAACTACGGATGAAACTTACTTTGCTGGAATGACTGTACGAAGCAGCCTCCAACCAAGTGAGAGCACCTTGGGCTATGATGTTCTACAGCCACGCATTGGGTCGCTAGCTAACCTTGGTGTTCGTGCGTTCATAGATGAAAATGCCAATGATCTTTATGATGAAAGCGAGAAAACTATAAAGGATGTCTTGTTTAAAACCTCGCTTGGCCAAGTAGAGGCTCTAACAGAGGAAAATGGTGTTGCCTGGCTCTATGGATTAGCAGAAACACCAACTAGGATCTATGTTAGCGAGCAAGATATACCGAGCATTTACCTTGTGCCAACAAAGAAAGGTGTCGACCTTATTCCTAGACGTGGATCAAGGAATGTCGTTGATTTCCCATTTGTACAACTAGGCGAAATTGATGGCTTTGTCATTAGCTCTAGCAGCGGTGAGCCACTAGGTGATGTTCCTGTGAGAATTATTAACATGGCTGATGGTGAAGAATTATCAGAGATTACCTCTGAATATGATGGCTTCTATATTTTCAGCGCCCTACCTTTAGGTGAATATAAGATCATCGCAAGCCAAAGCTGGTTTGATGAAGAAAATACAGACACGGACGCTAAAATTGTAAAAATTACATCTGAAGAAACTAGTGCCTTTGATGTAGAGCTAACAGTTGATGAGCTAGTAATAGATGATTTAGAAAATGAAGAAGAAAAGCTGCTAGGTGACCCATTGAAATTAACAGTAAATAGCGATGAGTGAATAAGATTAAACCTACTTACTTCTTTCCAGATAAACTAAATATGTATATTTTACTTGATCATTGTCACTTTTCTACACTAGATATGGTTTCAAGAATCCGATAAGAGGAAAAAGATATGAGACATAGTAAAAACAAACAAGTTTCTCCTAATATATACGGCTTTCATGCCGCAAGTGAAGCATGGCTGAATGATGAGCGGGAAATTAAAGCGCTATATCTGACCGAACAGGCAAGTAGTGGGTTTGAAGGCACACTA
>DAOWDF010000196.1 GCA_030639165.1 Alphaproteobacteria bacterium | reverse complement strand
TATCTGCTCATCTCCTTTGCTCTTTTCCGTTATAACTTCAACTACTTGCGGGATTACATCGCCAGCGCGCTGAACCACTACATAATCACCAATACGAATATCTTTGCGCGCAATTTCATCTTCATTATGAAGCGTTGCATTAGAGACAACCACTCCGCCCACCGTTATGGCTTCCAGCCTAGCAACAGGGGTAAGAGCGCCTGTACGACCAACTTGAATATCAATAGCAGTTATGCGGGTAACGGCTTGTTCTGCGGGGAATTTATGCGCCGTAGCCCAACGCGGGGAGCGCGCGATGAATCCTAACCTTTGCTGCCAATCTAGGCGGTTAACCTTGTAAACCACGCCATCAATATCATAATCAAGGTCGGGGCGGATATTCATTAGCTCATTATAATTTGCCATTATATCTTCGATAGATCGGCATATTTTATGCGGAGTTTCAGGAATGCCCCACTGCTTTAATTTTGCGCGCAATTCAGCGTGGGTATCGTAGAAATCTTGGCTGCTCTCACCTAGTGAATATCCAAAAAAGCCAAGATCTCGGCTTTTTGTTACATTTGCATCAAGCTGTCGCACTGAGCCAGCCGCAGCATTACGCGGATTTGCAAATGGCTCTTTACCATTTTCTAGCTGTTTATCGTTAAGGGATTTAAATGCGGGATGGCTCATATATATCTCGCCGCGCACTTCCAATATATCGGGAGCATCTTCTGGCAGGCTATGAGGTATACAGGAAATAGTGCGCACATTTGCGGTTATGTCCTCTCCTTGCGCGCCGTCACCGCGCGTTGCCGCCATTACCAGCTTATGGTTTTCATAGCGTAGAGAACATGATAGGCCATCAATTTTAGGCTCGGCAATCAGCTCTATTACCTCACCATCACCCAGCCCTAAAAAGCGCTTAGATTTATCAATAAAGCCTTGCGCCTCCTCCTCACTAAAAACATTTGAAAGCGAAAGCATAGGAATGGAATGTTGAACTCTTCTAAAACCATGTTTTGTATATATTTCTGCTTCAACCCCCATGCCCATTGATACCCCTAAGTCTACGCCTACAGTTTGAGTGGGGCTATCCTTATGGATAAGCTCAGGATAATCAGCCTCTATTTTCTCAAGCTCAGCGCGTAATTTATCGTAATCAGCATCGGATATTTGGGGGCTATCTTCATGATAATACGCCTTATCTGCCGCGCGTATTTCTTCGGATAACACTTTATAGCGCGCCTTGGCATCTTCCTTATCCATGTTAAACAAGCTACCAGACATTTTATGGCTATTCCAATTTCTTATATGGGATTAAGACTTAATATAGATTTATACATCTACATGCCTTGTTACCAGTATAAAAATATAAGGAGGGTTAAGCGTCCACAAGCTCGGCAGCATGAATGTTGTTAGACTTAATAATATTGCTTGAAGAAACAGGGAGATCAACATATTCCCAATTTTCCTCTGCGGAAAATAGCTCATGCAAAATGGCATTATTAATGGCGTGACCAGCCTTAATACCGTCATATAATCCCAAGATGTGGCCGCCAGCAAGGTATAAATCACCAATAGCATCAAGTAATTTATGGCGAATAAATTCATCACCAAAACGCAAGCCATTTTCATTCATAAAGACATCTTCATTAAGAATAATAGCATTATCAAGTGAACCGCCAAGACCTAGACCTTGAGAGCGAAGCCACTCAGCCTCATGGAAAAATCCAAATGTACGGGCACTGGCAATATCATGTTTAAAATTTCCATTTACAAGCTGAGTTTCGAATCTTTGCTTACCTATATCCGCGTGGTCAAATTCAATCTCGCCTGCAAAAACGCATGCCTCATCAGGTGTAAGGGTAACTTTAGTACCGTTATTTTCTACTGAGACTTTTTTCAAAACTCTAATAGCACGCTTAGGAAGGTTTTGTTTTTTTAAGCCAACGGCCTCTATCGCCTCAATAAATGGCATAGCACTGCCATCCATTGCAGGAACTTCCGCACCATCAATTTCAATTGTAAGATTATCAATGCCAAGGCCACGAAGGGCAGACATTAAATGCTCTACAGTTCCAACTGTTGCACCAAATTTATTGCCAATAACTGTGCAAAGCTGCGTATCTACTACGTTATCCCAGCTTGCCGCTATAACATTATCAATATTTGTCAAATCGCTGCGAACAAAAACAATACCGTGATTTTCATCAGCAGGAATCAAGTTCATAGTGATAACCTTGCCTGAATGAAGGCCTATATCACTAATTGTTGTTTTGTTTTGAATGGTATGTTGGAAATTCTTAATCATGTATAAAGTTATACACAAAACTAGAGAAAACTTCAAATCACGCTTTGTTGCGCTTTGTTACATTATTGAATTTTACAAAAACACACCGATACCGAAAAGTAACGATGTGAATTAATCAAATATAGACTATTAGTTAGCTTGGCGGCGAAGGAACGCTGGTATATCAAGCTCATCATCAAGCTGAACCGCTGGCTTACCTGCAGGAACGCTGATATTCAGACTTCCTTGTGATGGCGCGCCGCCGACCACACCTCTTAAGCCACCATCTGTAGGCGCAGAGTAAGAAGTTTCAGATGGAGAAGACTTAATGGAATCCCCGCTCTCACGTAAATTTTCGATATGATGATGCACAGTCCCTGTAATACGCTCAAATAAAGAAGGCGCCCTATTAGGTGTTGTCTCTGCAGATACTGGAGCTACAGATTTAGGCGGATTCAAGTGCAACCCTGAAGGCATCGCAGAGGATTCCGTCTTTGCAGTCACATGCGCACCGTGGAAACTTGAAATATGAGAACCAATACCTTCCTCAGGTATAAGCATATCAGGCTCCATAGGCTTTGGCGGAATAAACGCATCATTATAAGTTGAACCACGTAATGCTTTTTCTTCAGTAACCTCAAGAAACTCGCCCTGCTCAAACATATCAATTGATTTAGGCACAGGAGATTGTGATGCTGCTTCAGATGTGTTTTTGCTAAACAATCCACGCATTGGCGAAGAAGTGGTAGTTTCTAAAGATGGCGCAGGAGCAGATGCATTTAAACCTTGCATAACCTCACGTCCCGACATCGCAGAAATTGGCTTTTGCTGTGATTGACTATTCGTGTCACCAACTAATGATGCTGCGGCAGACGACTTGATTGATGGCGCTACTGTTGGCGCTCCAGATATAGGTCTTGGAGTATTTGTATTATTAGCCGCAGGACGATCAGAACCTAACATTCTACTACCGCCACTTGGCCCGCCTCCAGTTGTTCCACCAGGCAAAGATTTCTCTTCTTTGTGGTCTATACCTGTAGCAACTATAGAAACACGCATAAAGCCATCCATAGAATCATCGAATGTCGCGCCAAATATAATATTAGCGCTAGCATCAACCTCATCACGAATGCGGTTACATGCCTCATCAGCTTCAAATAATGTCATATCATATCCACCGGTTACATTGATAATAACACCATTAGCGCCCTTCATGGATACGTCATCCAATAGAGGATTATTGATTGCAGCTTCCGCAGCCTCTACTGCGCGCTTATCACCAGTTGCCTCGCCAGTACCCATCATAGCCTTGCCCATTTGCAACATTGCAGTGCGTATATCGGCAAAGTCTAGATTAACAAGACCTGGGCGAACCATAAGGTCAGTTACGCCGCGAACACCTGATTGCAATACACTATCAGCCATTTTGAAAGCTTCGGCAAACGTAGTTTTCTCATTTGCGATGCGGAATAAATTCTGGTTAGGGATAACAATTAATGTATCAACATATTGCTGTAGCTCTTCGATTCCCTTCTCAGCCTGCGTCATACGATGCGAGCCTTCAAAATGGAATGGCTTGGTTACAACACCAACAGTTAATATACCCTGCTGACGACATGCCTTAGCAATAACTGGAGCAGCCCCAGTACCCGTGCCGCCGCCCATACCGCAAGTTACAAACACCATATTAACGCCATCAAGGAAGCGTAAAACTTCCTCTATACTCTCTTCCGCAGCAGCTTGCCCTACTTCTGGCTTCGAACCTGCGCCAAGACCGCCAGTTATATTAACTCCTAACTGTATCTTATCTTCAGCTAGCGAATTTGATAATGCCTGAGCATCTGTATTGCACGTTATGAACTCACAACCATCAAGATTGGAAGCAATCATATTATTTACGGCATTACCGCCAGCGCCACCGACGCCTACAACTGCAATTTTAGGAGATAGTTTTTGAACGTCGTCTGTTGACTGCATTTTTATATTTATCATGTTTGAAGAACCCCTAGGAAAATGGATGTTCGTGGAAGGACAATTAAATTCTAGGTAATTTCTTGCAGGATGAAAAGGTAAAATACATAGTTATCCACTGGATACACATTGTTTTATCAACATTCATGAAAATGATAGCAACCCTACCAATTATCCCGAAGCCATAATTTGGCACGATCAATAATAGAATCTGGCTTAATTTGCGCGATAATCTCCGCAGGCATTTCATCTATATGTTCCGCAGCATATGTCAGAAGCCCAGCGACCGTAGAAAACGAAGGGCCACTTACCGCATCAGGAACACCCGTCAAGCGCAGAGGCTTTCCAAGGCGCACTTGCTTATCCAGAACATGCTCAGCAAGATCACGCATCCCTGCAAGCTGACTTGCGCCGCCGACAAGAACTACGCGCCGCCCAACAACCCTATCAAGGCCACTATCAGATAACCTTGCGCGCACAAGTTCAAAAATCTCCTCAATACGCGGCTGAATTATACCGACAAGGAAAGAACGAGGGATATGGTTGGGGTTTCCACGCTCATCTTCACCAAGCCGTGGCACTTCTATTAGATCACCATCATCACCTTGAGAAGCCATTGCACTACCATATAGCACCTTAAGACGCTCCGCATGTTCTACGGTAGTCGTCAAACCCTTTGCAATATCATTAGTAATGTTCTTACCGCCCAAAGGGATAGAATCACAATAAATCATAAATCCACTATGAAATACGGAGAAAGATGTAACTCCACCACCAATATCAATGAGAGTGCAACCAAGGTCTATCTCATCATCTACCAATGAAGATAAACCAGAGGCATAAGCGCCTACACAGAGCGAAGATATTTCGAGATGACTACGCTCAACACAGCTAGACATATTTCGCAAGGAAACCGCATCAGCCGTCACAAGATTAATATCAACCTGCATCTTCTCAGCAAACATACCGCGAGGATCACGAACACCATCTTGGCCATCCACTTGAAAAAATGTCGGTATAGTATGAATAAGCTCAAGGTTATCCTTAGACTCACGCTCTTGCGCTTTTGCCAGAGCGCGGCGCACATCGTTATCTGTAATCTCGTGACCACCTATATCGGCCTTAACACTATGCCCGAATGAGCGCGCATTCATGCCCGACACATTAACGACGACCTCACGTAGAGGATAACCCTTCATAACTTCGGCTGCCATATTTTCGGCAGCATGCACAGTTTGACGAATAACCGATTCGGCGGCATCAAGATCAACAACCTTGCCATTCTTCATACCTTGAGATGGACGGTTACCAACCCCTATAATCTCGAATGTGCCATTATCATCTATAATTTGACCGATGAAACATGAGGTCTTACTGCTACCCACATCAAGAGCAGCTAATAATGACCCCTTAGGTCTTACAGTTTTTTGATTACTCATTAACTCTACCCTACCCTATAAATTCTTACCACCAGCGCCCATACCTGTTTTATAATCTTGCATTTTACCAAGCTTAGTTCTCACAATTAAACGCCCCTTATATCTCGCATCAATTACAGTTATGAAATCCATATTCAATATGTCCTCTTGCTCCTGACGTATCATGATACTACGCAAAGCCAAACCGATATCCTTTTCAGGTAACTTTATACGCTTACCATCATCAAGATATAAATCCCAGCGTCGCGCATCAATTAAATCAGCATGATCAACACGATCCCTAAGGCTAGGCTCACCTTCTAGCATCATAGTAATATCCTCGGACTTAGACGGTGCACCCTTACCGCGTATCATAAGCAAATCTTTAAACTTATCAAGATTTGCGCGCTCTAAAACTTCCCCATCAGAGTCTATTAATGACAGCCCGCCTTCATGTTGCCATAAAACCAAGGGGCTGCGCTCCTCCAAACTTATATAAATGGTACTAGGCAAGCGCCTTTCCACGCGCGCAGACTTAACCCAACCAAGACGCTCAATCTGTCGCTTTGCTTCATTGGGATTGAATATGAATATAGGATCGCCCTTTTTGATATTGATCATAGCCAACAACAGGTCGGCATCGCTATACTTTCGCCCTTCGACCATGATATCATCTACACGAAAACCTATATCAGCCGTAATAGATAAAGTAGTTTGCCTTACCCAATTTGCGGCATAACTATCCGCTTCACTTAAGAAAAACCAAGCGCCAGCCCAGCATATAACCGCGATAATAGCGCATATAAGTGAAATACGCTTACCCCACATAAATAGTCGATCAAATCTACCAACCTTACGTTTTTTCTTAATAGTGGATTTACGCGTCTCACGAGCCCTGCTAGTGGCCCTGCTACTTTTCTTACTCTTCTTTTTAACAGCCATTATAATCCCCGATCATTTACGCTTAAGCAGACGAGCGTCGGCAGGAACTGGATCAAACGGCAAAGAACGCACCATATTTTCGGCTATAGCCTCTTCAATTAATGCGCTTAAAAGATCAGTAAAAAGGGTTGAATACTCCTTTGAAGCTTCCCAAAGGAAATACCCAAAAGACCCTGGACATGGGTTAACTTCATTCATCCATATCTCGCCTGTTTTAGAATTGCCAATAAAGTCAATTCTCGGCGCGCCCGACCCATCGATGGCCTCGAACATGCGCACTGCCCACGACCTTATATCGCTCTCCATACTGGTAGGTATATCAGGGTTAATGTCACGAGTTAAAGACAGCATCCCTTCGCTGACAGGGGACATATCCTTAGCACCACCAAGTTTATTGCCGCCTTTATCATCGCCGCCAGACATATATTTCTGTTTAAAGTCCAGCAATTCATCTGCGGCTTTGGGTCGCTCTATTGCAGAAGTTTTAATCCCCCCCAAAGCTTTGGAAACCGAAACATTATACTCAACCAGATTTTCAACAAAAGGCTCTGCAATTGCGCTGTTATCATATTCAAATACAGCAGGAAGACAGGCTTTTACTTCTTCTACGTTATTGGCTTTAGCAACGCCTATTGAACTACCGAGGTGAGATGGCTTTATGATGCACGGAAAACCAACAGGAGCCAACAATGCCTCTAGCTCACTTTCAGGGATTAAATAGCCTTGATCAGGGCGTTTGATAAGCGCAAAAGGCAGAGCAGGAATATCCAGTGTTCTCAATATATATTTAGTCGTAGCCTTATCCATTAATATAGATGAAGCCTTAACCCGCATGCCAGTATATGGGATATTGGCTAGCTCAAACAACCCTTGAATAGAGCCATCCTCCCCTGAAAGTCCATGAAACGCAAGTATTGCCACATCGAACGTCACTGGCTTGGCTGAACCGAATAATGAATATTTCTTCGGGAGCAAAACTCCGCCACGATCAGATTTTACGTCCAATGTAACTTCCGTTACATTTTTCAAAGACTGCTCATCCAGCAAGTAATTACTACGCTCACGCAAAATATCGCCAATATACCACGCACCATTTGGCGCAACATAAACAGGGAAAGCCTCATATAATTCCTGATCTATCGCCTGCAACACCTGCAAGCCTGTTATAACACTGACATCATGCTCAGGTGATCTGCCACCAAAAAATACGGCAATTTTCTTCTTATTTGAATTTTTGATTTGAGACATAAGTATATCACCCGTATAAACTAAGTTATAGTATTTTTGAGTTCGTTATTTAATCACGAAACACATTATCTTTAAAGGGCAAAAACGTGCAAGAATTTCAATATCAGGGAGTAAAGTTTGCTTATCATGCAAATGGTGACGATATTGATAGCTCTAAGCCTATTATAATATGGGCGCATGGCTGGGGACATACACATAATAACTGGGCACAGATTATTGCTCCGCTTGAAAATATTGCCAATCATATAGTTTTAGATTTTCCGGGTTTTGGAGAATCACCTCCTCCGCCTGAAAATTGGAGTACTGGGGATTATGCAGATGCTGTAGCGCACTGGATTAAAGAAAGTGATTTCCCGCCCGTTATTTGGGTAGGCCATTCATTTGGCTGCCGCGTAGGATTGCAAATTGCTGCTAACCACCCAGAGCAGATTAAGGCGATGAGCCTTATTGCTGGCGCGGGGCTAAAACGTAAGCGCTCCTTAGCTAATAAGATATATTTTTACCTCAGGATAAAGTTATTCAAGCTTTTGAGAAAACTCACCCCTGATGGCGCATTTAAAGACAAGCTAATGAGCAAATTCGGTAGCTCAGATTATAAGAATGCTGGCGCTATGCGTGATATATTTATCCGCGTAGTTAATGAAGATTTGAGCGAACAAGCTAGCCGCGTTAAATGCCCAGTGACATTGGTATACGGCAAAAATGACACCGAAACCCCGCCTGAATTTGGTGAGCGTTTTTCAAAGTTAATACCCAATAGCCAATTATTCTTACTAGAAGGTCAAGATCACTACTCAGTCTTGGCAAATGGCCGCCATCAGGTTATTAAGATACTTAGCGAATTAATCAAAAACCAAAGAATATAGTCGTTTCAATTTATTTTTGTACTAGGCATGAGGAGCGTAGGCGTATAAATATACGGTAGCGACGAAGTAACGACGTACAAAATTAAAGTGGAATGGCTATTAAATGGAAGAAATTGCAGTACAGATAATCACGCTTGTAACGTTCTTTGCGTTTGCGAGCAAAAGGCTAATGAATTACCTGCATGCTTTGCAGCAAGATGATTACGATAACGGACGTTTTATGCGTTGGGTTATCAGCAATAAAGTATTTGATTCGCGCGTAAGCCAGTTTCTTATAGTTATGAGCGGTGTAGCTTTATTCTCCCCTATTCCTCCAATAATATTAAATATAATAATTTTCTTAGCATTCATTATTGCGGCACGTTTTGAACGTGACCCCCGCAAAAGCTCAAAAAAAGCCTTAGCCCTTACCAAGCGCGCAAAGCGCATATTAAAATTTGCCCTATTTTATACGGTTATATGTACAAGTATCGCCTTTTATATGCCGTTTCCTGCGACATGGATTATAGTGGTGCAGCTTATTCCACTGATGCTTATTTTGGGCAACGCGTCACTATCTCCTTATGAACAAGCCATTCAAAATAAATTTTATAATGAAGCAAGAGCAAAACTTGATGAAGTAAACCCTATTGTTATCGGTATTACTGGCTCATACGGCAAAACTTCTGTAAAACATATTTTAGGGCATATTTTAAAACAATCTGCACCGACACTTGCAACACCGGGCAGCGTCAATACTATTATGGGCATTACTCGCATCATCCGCGAGCAGCTACAGCCAAACCATAAATACTTCATTGTTGAGATGGGGGCATATGGTGAAGGCTCTATTGCTGCGCTTTGTGACCTTACACCTCCAAATGTGGGTATTATAACTTCTATTGGGCATGCACATTATGAGCGCTTTAAATCGCTGGAAGCTGTGGTAAAGGCAAAATACGAGCTAGCCGAATCTGTACTGGCGCAAAATGGCACTATGATAGTTCATGAGAAAACCTTAAAATTCGATCACTCCCGCAACATCCGCCAGAAAGCCATGGATAATTTTATCGCTTGTGGCGACCCTACCAGCAGCTCATCACCTAAAAATGTGCAGGAATTTAGCTACCTTACTCCTGATGACCTTAAAATAACATCAATAGAGCAAACACCTAAGGGTCTATGCGTTCATATAGAATGGATGGACGAAGAATACACATTGCGCGCGCCGCTATATGGTATTCATCACGGGCATAATATTGCGCTGGCCTTTGCTTGCGCGATGAATCTCGGGATGGAGGCAAAAGATATCAAAACAGCATTGGCATCTACACCGCAAATACGCCACCGCCTTGAAGTTAAACAGCAAAATGATGGCACTATAATTATTGATGATGCGTTTAACTCTAACCCGCCGGGTTTTCGTTCGGCTTTGCATGTACTGGGGGTTTTGGCGAAAGACAGGAACGGCCGCGCTATTCTTGTAACACCGGGAATTGTTGAGCTAGGCAATGCTCATGATGAAGTTCATAAAACATTAGGCGATCTAGCCGCAGAAATATGTGACATCGTAATAGTTGTAAACCCTGACCGTATTCCGACATTTATCGAAGGCTTTAATGCTAATGATAAAGGCAAGATTTTAAAACAGGTTGATACATTTGAACAGGCACAAGAATGGATATTCAAGAATAAACAAAATACCGATGTGATATTACTGGAAAATGATCTGCCTGATATTTATGAGCGCATTTTAAAGATCTAGGTTGCAGTTACCTTACAATATATTAGTAATTACTCGGCCATAAAATATCAATGACATCCGAAGGTGTTTCTGCAAAATGCAATTCATTTTGACGTTCATCATTAGAATAACCTGCTGATTTTATATGATCGAAATGTAGCTTTAAGAAATCATAAAAACCATTTGTATTTAAAAATACTACGGGCTTTTGCGCTACCCCCTGAAATAATGCCGATATATTTCTATTATGAGAAAACATAGCTTCAGCAAAAGTACCATCTCCCCCAGGGGTAACAACAAAAGCATCTGATTTTAAAAACATATCAATCCTATCTTCATCATTTTTACTTTTAATAACATCAACATGGTCAGGGTAATCAACCCCCTCCTTAAAGTATGCTGGGCAGCTAATAGCCTGCATTTTTCCGCCAGCATCACCACAAGAATCCATGATATCTTGTAAATGACCATACATACCACCGCCATAACGAATAAGTTCTGTATGTTGCCCTAACCGTCGCCCCATATCTTTTACGGCATCGACTATACCCATATCATGACCATAAGATGACCCACAATAAATGCTAACTTCTTTAATATTTGCAGACATTATTACCACCCAATTACTTAATATTATTAGCAGACAATACCCCTTACTGCACAGTTATGTCAACAAGATTCACCTGAGCCCTTCATTTCTGTAGTCAGAGTTAGGCCAGCATATTACTGCGTAACCAGTACAACCTAACCTACATTAGATACTATATCGCGATCCGCCCATTGTTCTTGATATTCCCTACCCCAACCGCAAAGCGTATCGAGTATAGGCTCTAACTTCTCAGCCATTGGAGTTATGCTGTACTCCACCTTTGGAGGAACTTGAGCATAAACCTTACGACTTATCAAGCCATCGCTCTCTAGTTCCCTTAATTGTTGCGTCAGCATTTTTTTAGTGACAATTGGCAATGCGCGCCCTAAATCGCTAAAACGCATTTTACCGCCTCTTAAATTATATAGAATCGGTATTTTCCACTTCCCGCCAATAATCGATATAGCAGTAAGTATCGGACAAGAATTAATATCTTTAAAATCGCAATCACGGGACATAGTCAAAAACTCCATATTTTATGCATTAGTATACTTTTGGTAACTATATAACTAAATAGTGCCTACTTGTCAAAAAAATACTTACTATATATAAAACACTCACAACTTAAAAACCTAACGCTTAAAGGAGAATTAAAATGAGCGATTGTAAAATTGAAAATACTTGCGAAACTAAAACACCAAAGCAAAGTGACTGCTGCACACTTGCCGAAGATATGATCTGCTTGGCTAAACAAGCCAAGAAAGATCTATTAAAGGAAAAAATGAAAGCAGTTTACGAAGCTAAAATCGGCGAAAAAATGAATAATGTTGCCGAGATCGCAGTAACAGCAGCTCTTGAATGCATGATGCAACAATTAGCCAGCAAAGAAGCTTGCGAAAATTACAAAAATGATTTGATTGCTGCAATTAAGTCATAATTTAAAATAGGTCAGTATCCCGTAATTATTGCGGGGTACTGACTATCTATCACCAAGGCGTTTTATTTCCCAGTGAAGCGTCAAACCAAATTCTTTATATACTCTACGAATTATCTCATCACCTAGATTTTCAAGGTCAGTTGCGGTGGCGCTGCCAGTATTTATCATGAAGTTTAAATGCTTATCGCTCATACGTGCGCAGCCGATTTGAAGCTCACGACCTCCAACTTTTTCGACTAACTGCCAAGCTCTTGTGCCTTCGGGCAAGCCTGCTTGTTCCAGCTCTTTTGCACTTGGATTAGCAAAGGTAGAGCCGCCTGTTTGCTCTGATATTGGCTGAGTAGTTTGGCGTTTGGCTTTAATCTCTTTTAGACGAGCGCGCACTGCTTCTTTGTCTTCCTGAACGCCCTCAAAGATAGCGCCGACAAATATAGTGCCGGCAGGAACTCCGCAATGGCGGTAGCTCATATCCATTTCGTGTGTCGCAAATGGTATGAAATACCCATCCCTATCCAAAGACATGGCGGAGATAAGCACACCCTTTACTTCAGAACCGTACGCGCCGGCATTCATATTTACAGCCCCGCCAATTGTGCCGGGAATGCCAGATAAAAACTCTAATCCGCCAATACCTGCTTTGGCTGCTGCCGAAGCAACCGAGCCATTTAAAGCCCCTGCTCCAGCCATAATTTTATTATCCTGAACTTCTATCTCAGTAAATGATTTACCAAGTCGGATAACACAGCCACGAATACCGCCATCGCGGATAATGCAATTCGCCATCCCGCCAAGAATAATTAATGGCTCATCTTTGGGATATTCTTTTAGAAAAACGGCTAGATCATCAACGTCTTTCGGCTCGAATAGTAGATCAGCTCTCCCGCCACAGCGAAACCAGCTCTGCCCCCCAAGCGGTGCATTGCTCGTGAATTTACCTTCATAGGAATCGTAATCAATCATTGGCTAACTTATCAGGAAGATCGTAAGCCATGGCGGTGATATTACCCGCGCCCATCATTATTACATAGTCGCCTGATTTTGCAATTTTACTTATAGCTGCCGGCAGTTCATCGGAACTATTTATGGCTTGCACAGAACGATGGCCGTGCGATTTTATCCCTGCCACCAGATAATCCTTATCAACGCCAGTAATCGGCTCTTCCCCGCCTGCGAAAACATCCAAAATAATTACGTGATCTGCGTCATTAAAACAGCGGCAAAACTCCTCATATAAATCATTAAGCCTTGTATAGCGGTGGGGCTGCATCACTGCGATTACATTGCCTTTTGTTTGAGCGACAGCATCACGCGCAGTTTTAAGCACTACATCAATTTCCACAGGGTGATGGGCATAATCGTCAATTACGGTTATACCTCCCACTTCACCTGTTTTGGTAAAACGCCGTTTTACTCCGCCGAAATTAGCCATAGCCGCCTTCATTTTATCGGCGCTGACATTCATTTCCTTGGCAACGCCTAGAGCAACCAGAGAGTTTTGTATATTATGCCTGCCAAGCATTGAGAAATTAATATCCTTAATGACCTGCTCTTTACCATCATCTGAAAGCCAGCCAGCAAATACTACGTCAAAGATACTGCCTTCTGCGGAGGGGCGGATATTTTCTGCTCTTATATCTGCTTGCGGGTTAAAACCGTAAGTTATGATTTTACGGTCTGATACTTGCGCGGCGAGACTCTGAACCTCAGGGTGATCAATGCATAGTAGAGCGTATCCATGAAATGGCAGGTTAAGCACAAAACGCTTATAAGCTTTTTTTACGCGATCGAACGTTCTGTAATGCTCCATATGCTCGGGGTCAATATTGGTGACAACGGCAACAGTTGCAGGAAGGCGGATGAAGCTACCGTCACTCTCATCGGCTTCAACCACCATCCATTGAGATTGACCATGACGAGTATTAGTGCCGTAAGCGTTAACTATACCTCCATTTACCACCGTAGGATCAAGGCCAGCTTGATCAAGCATTTGCCCGACCATGGCTGTGGTGGTGGTTTTACCGTGCGTGCCAGCAACAGCTACCGCTGATTTAAGGCGCATCAGCTCAGCCAACATTTCAGCGCGGCTAATAACCGGAACTTTTGCAGATCGCGCAGCGACAAGCTCCGCATTATCATCCTTAACAGCAGAGCTAATCACTACCGCCGCAGGTAACTCGCCATCTTTATTATGTATGTTATCGGCCTTATGGCCTATATGAACGTTCACGCCAAGGCCTTGCAAACGCTCTACATTTGCATTCTTTGCCATATCCGAGCCTTGCACATCATAGCCCAATGAGTTTAGCAAAATTGCTATACCGCTCATTCCAATTCCGCCGATACCGACAAAATGGAGGGTTCCTATATCAGGTGACATTGTACGCATGTTTGCTCTTTCTTTTTATTAAAATATAAATACGTCATACCCGCGGCTATGCAAAACATAGCTAGTACGGCTGGTATCCATATGCCAGCAGCAAAGCTGCTGTCTTTACCAGATCCCCTTCGTATAAATTTTGCTTCGAAGCAATGCTATAGCATTGTTCGTATTTTTAAAAGCAAACAAATCTATGATTTGCTTTGCGCAAAATCAAGGGGATGACAGTTGATTAACAACCAAATCACCAAGATTTTTTGCGGCATCAGGTTTGGCGCAAGTTTTAGCATTTGCAGCGGCAATCTGCAAGGTTTCAGGATTTTGTAGAAATATTTTTATTTGATTGAG
>DAOWDF010000249.1 GCA_030639165.1 Alphaproteobacteria bacterium | reverse complement strand
GATCGAGCATAAGATGGGCATTACTGCTAACTCAACTTGCGTGATGAATTTCGATGAGGCCAAGGGCTGGCTGGTCGGTGAAAAACATAAAGGCCTGCGCGCGATGTTCGCGATGATGAATGATGCGAGGCTCGGCGTTGCTATGCAAGGGATGGGCATTGCTGAAGTGGCTTATCAGAATGGCGTGGAATATGCGAAGGAGCGCTTGCAAATGCGTTCGATCACAGGCGTGAAAGCTCCTGAAAAAGTAGCTGATCCGATTATCGTACACCCCGATGTAAGGCGGATGCTGCTAATCTCAAAATCTGTAACTGAAGGCATGCGCGCGCTTAGTTACTGGATTGGAATGGAGCTTGATATATCACTGCGTCATAAGGATGAAAAGCAACGCCAGAAATCAGATGATCTGGTTGCGCTTCTTACTCCTATATTAAAGGCTTATCTAACCGATATGGGATCGGAGATTGCCAATCATACTGTGCAGATATATGGCGGTCATGGCTATATTCGTGAAAGCGGGGTTGAACAATATGTTCGCGATGCCCGCATAGCGCAGATTTATGAAGGCACAAATGGTATTCAGGCTCTTGATCTTGTGGGGCGTAAAATGCCACAGAATTTTGGGCGTTTATTGCGGAGATTCTTCCACCCTGTGCAGGAATTTATCGAAGAAAATCAGGCTAGCGAAGAGCTGCAGGAATTTATATTCCCGATGGCTAAAGCGTTTATGAAATTACAGCAAGCAACAGCTATGGTTGCTCAGAAAGGCTTAAAAAACCCTGATGAAGCGGGAGCGGCTAGCGTTGATTATTTGCGTCAATTCGCGCTTGTTGCTATGGCGTTTATGTGGTGTAAAATGGTTATTGTGGCAAAGGCTAAACTTGAGAGCGGCGAAGGTGACAAAGAGTTCTATGAAGCAAAAATCCAAACTGCGCGCTTCTTTATGGCTAGAGTACTACCTGAAGGTGATGCCAAGTTCAAAATGGTGCTGGCTGGAGCGGACACGCTTATGGCTATGGATGAAGCAGCGTTTTAGCCGTTATATAACACCGCAATTGCCATTAACATATTATACTAATATTAACCGATATTGATCTATAATGATCCCTATATAATAAAAATATGGGGTATTTATGAATAAATCAGAGGGCATTCAAGAAGATAATGAAGCGCTACCTCCTGTCGTCACCCTAGATGAGTTTAATGCCGTTTCATCTCAAGGACTTGAAGAGAATCAAACTAACAGATTAAAAGCACAGGATAACCCAGAATTCAAAGGTCAATATGCAGAACTGCTAGATGATAATGATAGGGTTTTATATAAAGACTGGCATTCTGATAAAGCTGGTGTTGAGTTCATGGGATCAGAAGAAAATATGTCCATGATGCAAGATAAGGGATATGAGTATATGCTCATGGAGCTATCTCATGAGCATAATGCGACCGTAGAAAAATATGAAAATGGTGAGATTACAATAGATGAACTTAAGGAGAATATGGTTGATCGATGGCATGGTGAGCTAGTAGAACTTGATGAAGATAAATATAAGGATATGGACCCATCTGTTCTAGATGATGCTGTAAAACCATATGTAGAAGCAATAGAGAACGCGCAAGGTCATGACGTTAAAGTTAGGTTTTTTGATAACCCTGCCTCTGAAGAAATTGTCTCTAAACCAGAAGATGATAACGCAAATGTAGATAATGAAAGATACAGGGTAGATAAGACTTGGGCACCTCGTATTGAGGAAATAACTGACGGTGGAAAAGCGGTTATGCAAGTGGGTATGGGGCATGTAAACAGCTCTCAAGGTATCGATGAATACATGGAAGAACAAGGACATAGCGTCGCTAGCTTTAGAATAAAAAATGAAGATGCTGAAACAGAGGAATATGGAACAGATTGCTATGATACAAGAGTTAATGCAGGCGACCATGTTGGTGACCGAGACGGAGTAGATCTATCTGATGATTCACCTGATTTATTTTACAATGAACAAAATCAAAAATTACAAGATGGCGATGACTACGCTAAAGAATGTTCGGTTGTTCTTGAGGATCTTCCCGTTGTCGATCAACTAGAAGATATTGCAGCAAAAGAAGAAGTTAGCGTTGTTGCAGAAAACACGGCAGCTAGCGAAGCTTCTGTTACCACAGAAGAATTATCAAATGATATAACAGCTAAAGAAGATAGTGTTATCACAGAAGATTTTAATGTGCAGGCTAACGGTGATGTACCTGAAGTATCAATGGATAATACCAATGAATTAGCTGCGAATAACTCATATGAACAGGATAGATCCCCGAGTATGAGTGCTACTATTTAATATGACTTTCATCATCCATCAAGATGCGCTGCGCTGCGCCGTCTAGATCGTCATATTGTCCAGATTTAAGACTCCAGATAAAGGCAGCTAGAGCTAATAAACCTAGTAATAGGGCAATTGGAATTAAATATATTAATATATCCATTACCTTAACCTCAAGCGGAAAGAATTAGCTATCACTATAAGTGATGAGCCTGACATTGCAATAGCAGCCAATAGCGGCGTTACAAAACCAGCAATAGCCAGTGGTACAGCAAAGATATTATATATAACAGCAAGGGCAAAATTCTGCTTCACTAATTTTTGTGCCATGGTTGCCGTTTTATATACTTCAAGAACAGGGGCTAGCTTATCGCCCATAAATACGATATCAGCAGCGTTTTGCGCCATATCTATCGCGCTACCTGGGGCGATAGATACGTCTGCACCAGACAAAACTGGAGCATCGTTAAGCCCGTCCCCGACCATAAGCACTTTATGGCCTGCTGCTTTTAACTCCTCCATAATATCATATTTTTCTGTAGGTTTTATTTCGGAGTAGAATTTATCGACATCGCATTCTTTAGCAATCTTTTGGACTACTTCTGATCTATCACCAGATAAAATTATTGGAGTTACGCCATGTTTTTTAAACTGAGCGACTATTTCTGCGCTGTCCTCGCGTAAAATATCAGTGAAATATATAGGAGTAGCTGCGCCCTGCCCTTCGATTTCTAGCCATATTTCAAGCATATCGGATTGCGAGGATTTTATCTCACCGATCCATTTACGGCTACCGAGCTTTATCGTTTTGCCATTATATTTCCCTTCAAGCCCTAGCCCTGAATGCTCGGCTATATGAGTAATTTCTAAAATATCACCGTCAAAGCTCTTGGCTATAGCTTTTGATAAAGGGTGGGAGCTATGAGTGGCAATAGAGGCGGCAAGCTGCAGAATATTATTATTGTAGGTGCCGTACAAAGACGGAGTTCCGAGGGTTAGCGTCCCTGTCTTATCAAGCAGGATCGTATCTATAGATGATAAGCGTTCCAAAGCATCGCCTGATTTGATTAATATACCGCTTTTCATTAAACGCCCACTGGCTAGTACTTGAACCACAGGCACGGCCAAGCCCAGCGCGCAAGGGCAAGTTATGATCAAGACGGTAATCGAGATCACTAGCGCAGCTTGCCACGCTATGCCGCCTAGCAACCACCACCCTATAAATGCCAGTAATGCAAAGCTATGAACTAACGGAGTATAGAGCTTTGCCGCTCTATCGGCTAGGCGCACATATTTGGCCTGCCCTTGGCTGGCATTTTCCATTAAGCGCACAATATCGGCGAGCAGAGAATCCTCGGCAGCGCGCGCGACCTTGATAGTAACAGGGGCAGAAATATTCAGCGTTCCTGCAAATATCTCCGATCCCTCATTAATTGCATGTGGCATAGTTTCACCAGTTACCAAAGAAGTATCAACCTCACTTGCGCCGCTGATAATAACCCCATCAATCGGGAATTTTTCACCAGCAGCAACGCGGATAATCATATCTTCGTGCAAGTCACGTATCGGCGTTCGGGTGATTTTATCGTAGCGCCCATCATTAGTTACTACATTGGCAAAACCGCTTAATGTTGAAAGCAAATCAGTCGCGGTGGAGCGAGCGTTTTTACGCGCTCTAAAATCGAGATAACGCCCGATCAGCAAGAAAAACATCAGCATGACGGCGGAATCAAAATATACATGCTCGCCGTGATTTATGGTTTCAAACAGGCTCATGGCGCTTGCTAAAACCAGAGCCAGAGAAATAGGCACATCCATATTGGTATGGCCGTTACTCAAAGCTTTTAAGGCAGAGCGGAAAAACGGGCGGCCTGAAAACATAATGGTCGGCAGCGCTATGGCCGCAGAAATCCAGTGCATGAAATCGCGGGTGGCCATGCCCATAGTCTCAATAGTGGTTACCCATAGCCCGACCGAGAGCAGCATGATATTGCCCATAGCAAAGCCTGCTACCCCAAGGCATAGCAGCAAAAACCGTTCTTGGACTATGATGTCGGATTTTTGAGTATCGGAGTCATAGGGCTTAACGCTATAGCCTAACTTCTCTATTTTCTGCACATAGTTATTGGCTAGAGATACATCACCATTCCACGTCATATATAAACGACCAGTAGAAAAGTTAAGTCTTACATTTATAATTTCAGATTCTTTTAAAAGTGT
>DAOWDF010000303.1 GCA_030639165.1 Alphaproteobacteria bacterium | reverse complement strand
TGCTCAAAATGCTATTTTAAAAATACTGGAGGAGCCGCCAGCAAATGTGCTTATTATATTGATAGCCCATAGATCGGGCATGCTAATTCCAACTATCCATTCACGTGCGCGAGTTATTAATTTTACGTCTCTGTCACCAGATATTATGAGCGAGCTGCTGCATAAGCAGGGCTATGACTTTTCACTTTCTGATATTGAGACATTAAATGCTCTTTCTGATGGAAGTATTGGGCAAGCTCTGCGCTTTGCAGAAGAAGCTGGCCTTGAGAGTTTAGCACAAATTCTGGAGCATTTGAGCTGCGCCCCTAATTGGAATTTACCAGATATTCATAAGCTAGCGAATAGCTTGCAGGCAAAGTCTCAGGACAAACAATACCATATGTTTGCGGAGCTTATGCAGTGGATTTTTCGTACATTATTATTTGCCAAGGCTCGCTCTAACAATGACTTACCAGAGGCTCTGAGGGTAGATGCACTGCAAGATATGCTAAATAATTATTCACTGGAAAAACTTATATCTATTAGCGATGGCCTAAAGAACCACTTTGATCGCGTAGAATTTTCTAACCTTGATCGTAGAGATGCTGTACGTGGCTCTTTTCTTGTGATAAGTCAGTAGGATAATTCTCACAAGGGACGTAAGACATTGAGCAACAAGACACCATTTTATATCACAACTGCTATTTCATATGTTAACGGAGTGCCTCATCTTGGTCATGCTTACGAAAGCATTTTGACTGATGTGCTTGCTCGCTTTAAACGCCTTGATGGTTATGATGTCATGTTTCTAACTGGAACTGATGAACATGGCGAGAAGGTTGCTCAAACTGCAGAAAATAACGGTATGCAACCAAGTGAGTTTGCAGATAAAAATGCTGGTATATTTGAGAAAATGACTGAAAAATTATCTATCTCCAATGATGATTTTATTCGCACAACTGAAGAGCGTCACTATAAAGCATGCCAAAATATTTGGCAGAAGCTAGATGATAACGGCGATATATATCTTGGAAAATACGAAGGCTGGTATTCTATTCGTGAGGAAGCTTATTTCACTGAGGATGAGCTAACGACTGCGGATGATGGCCAGAAATTCACTCCACTTGGAACTGAGGTAGAGTGGGTGGAAGAGCCTAGCTATTTCTTTAAATTGAGCGCCTATACTGATCGTTTGATTGACTACTATGAAAAAAATCCTACGGCCGTGCAGCCTAAATCACGTATGAATGAGATTATGGCGTTCTTAAAGCAAGATGGTGGCCTAAACGATCTCTCAATTTCACGTCATAAAAGCCGTTTGGAGTGGGGAATCCCCGTACCAAATAATGAAGATCATGTTATGTATGTTTGGCTAGATGCGCTGACAAATTATATTACTGGTATTGGTTACCCTGATGAAGACTCTGACAGTTTTAAGAAATTATGGCCTGCAGATTATCATGTGATAGGCAAAGATATTACACGTTTCCACGCAATTTACTGGCCGGCATTTTTGTTGGGAGCAGGACTTGAGCTACCAAAAACTATATTCGCGCATGGATTTATTAATGTTGGCGGCACTAAGATGTCAAAATCCATTGGTAATGTGCTATCTCCTGATGAGCTGATTGAGACTTACGGCCTTGATCAAATTCGCTATTTTCTTATGCGTGAAGTTTCTCATGGTAGTGATGGTAATTTCTCTCATGCGCAAGCGGTGCAGCGTATAAACGCCGACTTGGCAAATGGCCTTGGTAACTTGTCTCAACGTACTTTGTCCATGATATATAAGAATTGTGATGGAGCTATTCCTGCGCCAAATGATTTGACAGCTGAAGATAATGAGCTGCTAGAGAAGGCGTATGGCATGGTTGAGCATGTACGTGGTGATTTTGATGTTTTGAAAATCAACCGCGCACTTGAAAAAATCTGGAGCGTTGTTGGTGCGTGCGATATATACGTGGATACTATGGCTCCTTGGGGGCTGAAAAAGACCGATCCTGAGCGCATGAATACTGTAT
The DNA here is from genome assembly GCA_030639165.1 of Alphaproteobacteria bacterium. GTDB lineage: Bacteria > Pseudomonadota > Alphaproteobacteria > Micavibrionales > Micavibrionaceae > UBA1672. The sequence goes on along the minus strand of DAOWDF010000303.1, from coordinate 565 downwards.
TATATGTTTTGGCTGAGGCAATAAGATGCCTTGCAATCATTGTCCAGCCAGTAACCCCCAATTGAGCCCCAAAGATTCTGAATCAATTAGAAACACCTGACGATAAACGTAGTTTTGAGCATATATCCTCTGATTACGCGATAAAATCAGGCACTAAAATCAATAAACCCGAAGGAGTATTCCCGCGCATAATCGAAGATGAGGCAGCCTAAATGTGGATTGACTCTCATTGTCATTTAAATCATTCGGGAATTAGGGAGCTGGGTGATCCTGCGGAAATAGTAAATACTGCGCGTGAGGCTGGCGTGAGTGGTATGCTCACAGTTTGTTGCAACATGTCCAAGGAAATTGATGAATTGCTGGAGATTACCTCCGCGCATGATAATGTCTGGTGCTCTATAGGCACTCATCCGCATGATGCTGGGCTAGTAGAAGAGCAGGCCTTCACTCAGGATAAAATCGTGGTAATTGCTAATTCTAATGATAAAATTATAGCTATTGGTGAGAGCGGGCTAGATTATTTCTATGATAACTCGCCAAGGCAGGCACAACAGGATAGCTTTCG
>DAOWDF010000150.1 GCA_030639165.1 Alphaproteobacteria bacterium | reverse complement strand
GAAGCTCTAGGCGCGATGTCACATTTCAAGGCGGAGCGATTAACGCAGCGCCCTATCCCTGTTCCTAAGATGGGTGGAGCGTTGTATACTATTCAGGAATATATGGCTTCAATGAGAGCGCGTCCTATCCCTCAATTAGATTATAGTAAATCAACAAAGCGCGGTGTTAAGAAGGCCGTATAAGTTAAATTCAACAATATAGAGATCAATATGAAGAAAAATGCTGTTTCAAATAATGTAAGTTCAAATGTAACTATAAATGCGGGCAAATTAATTTTATCATTGCCAGATGCTAAAAGTCCTACTATTTGGCAGGTAAATATAGACGCGGCGCAATTATCTGCCTTTTCTATTAAAGAAGATTCAAAGAAAAAAACCTTTTCATTAGTTTCACAAGATAGTAGCGAATCTATCAATGAAATAGCTGCGTTTGATGATAAGCAAGAGGCCGTAGATATATTGATGGAGATATCAAATGTTTTGCAAACAACGCAGAGTAAGAACAAATCTAATCCTTCTAATGACAATAAAACAGGTAGTGATAATAAAATAGGAGCGGTTATCTCTGTTGCGTTAATCGTTGTGCTTATTATTATTTGGACGCAAACCTCTTCTAAAAAGTCTGGTCTTGGAACTCAGGGCTCGGCTTCTGTTAGTTCTTCATCAAGCAATAATGCTAGTGAATCTTCAGGTGTCCCGATGTCTGCAGATGATTTTTTGAATAACCGTTAATTAATGAAATTGGAGTGAAGCCCCGAAGATGGCATTAAACCAAAAAAAATATGAGCATCAGCATGAGGCGATCCTAAGGGATGTTCGTCCGCTTGGAACTCGCATTGCTGATAGTTTGTCTGGCTCGGCTTACTCTACGGCTATATTTGTGCTTCCTGCTATTTTTATCGGTATTAATGATTGGGCGCTGGCTTTTGCTGATGTAATATTAGTAGTAATGGTCTTGTTCTTTATATGGCTAATGACTCGTGATAAGAGCTTGGTCTTTAAGCTGCCGATAGGCTCAAAACATATGGATCCAAATAATGGCCGTAATGGTAAAAGCGGTAATGCTGAGGGTATATTATACCTTGGTAATGCAGAGGATACCAATGAGGAAGTATGGTTTACTAATTCAGATATAAGAACTCACTTTCTTTATTTAGGAACAACTGGTGCGGGTAAGACGGAGGGGCTAAAATCCCTTGTTAGTAATGCGATGTCTTGGGGTTCTGGTTTTGTTTATGTCGATGGTAAAGCCGATACTGATCTATGGTCTTCTTTATCATCTTTGGTGCGCCGTTTTGGTCGTGATGATGACTTACTAGTTTTAAACTATATGACTGGTAATGCCGATATTCAGGCTCCGTCAAATACTATGAACCCATTTTCTTCTGGTTCGGCTTCATATCTTACAAATATGCTAGTTAGCTTGATGCCTGATGGTGGTGGTGATAATGCCATGTGGAAAGAGCGTGCAGTTTCACTTGTTGGCGCAATGATGCCTGCCCTTACATGGAAGAGGGATAATCAGGAAATACCGATGTCTGTGCGGACGATCCGTGATTATCTAGGCCTTAATAAAATTATTCAGCTCTCGCGTGATGAGTTTGTCCCGAAAGAAATCTTGGCTGGTATGGTTGGTTATCTTGATACGCTTCCGGGTTTTATCGGTGATGCGTATGATGATGATGGTAATGTGAAGCCACCGGGGCCTGATACTCCGCAATACAATACCGAGACTGCCAGCCAGCAGCACGGGTATCTAGCTATGCAATTTACTCGTTCACTACAATCTTTGGGCGATGATTACGGCTATATTTTTGATACTCAAGCTGCTGATGTTGATATGGTTGATGTTGTGCTAAATCGTCGTATTTTGGTTGTGCTAGTTCCTGCTTTGGAGAAATCAGGCGACGAGGTTGCTAACCTTGGTAAAATCGTGTCGGCTTCGATTAAAGGTATGATGGGTTCTGCGCTGGGATCAACTGTGGAAGGAACATCTGCAACTGTTATTGAAAACAAGCCAACTCATTCAAATACGCCGTTTATGACTGTATTTGACGAGGTTGGTTACTATGTTGCCGAAGGTATGGCGGTTATGGCCGCGCAAGCGCGTTCGCTTGGTTTCTCACTGGTTTTTGCTGGACAGGATTTGCCAGCTATGAAGAAACGAGTAAAAGAAGAAGCCATGTCAATAACTGCGAACTGTAACATTAAGTTGTTTGGTAAGCTTGAAGATCCAACAGAAACCAAGGATTTCTTTGAAAAGACCGTTGGTAGTGCCATGGTTGTCGAAGTTTCAGGTTTTCAAATGGGAGGCGGATCTGAATTTGGCTCTTATCATGATACAAAGCAAGCAAGTGTGCAGACTCGCCCCCGCGCTAGCTATGACCATTTACGTGGCTTTAAGGAAGGCCAAGCGGTTATAACTTTTGGCGAAACTGTGGTTGATTGCGCGATCTTCTATTCTAACCCTGGCTTTGCAAAGGCTATGCGCGTTACACGTTTTATGGTGTTGCCTCCACCATCTCAGGATCTACTAAAGCATGCTGGTGCGATTACTAGAATGCGTGATTTGATGGTGAATAAAACATGGACAGCTATGCGCGCTGATGTTGCTATAGGTACATCGGCTGAGATTAAGGCTTTGAATGATGGTTTTATTAAGAGCAATAGGAAAGATGTGAATCCAGTTGATGCGGCTATTGCTGCGATTGTTCATGTTCATGCTATTGCAAATGATGTACCTCCGCCAAGTAAGCCAGCGGTTGCTGCTGATAGTGCCAGTGGAGCAACAGCAGTTCCAGCGGCTCAGGCTGCACCTCCAGCACAGGCCGCTGCTCCTAAAGTTGCTACGCCTAAAGCGGCCCCATCTATATTTGGTGCAAAGCCAGCGGCTCAGGAAACACCAGTAGCTCCGCCTGCTCAAGCTGTACCTCCTGTTGCTCCGCCACCAGTTCAGGCTACTCCGCCAGCCGCACCTGTGGTGGAAGCTCCAGTCGTGCCTCCAGCCGAAGTTCCTGTTACTCCTCCCGTCACTACTGCGCCCGTGGAAAAAGTGTCAGAAGTTAAGGCAGCTGGTTCTGCCAAGCCATCTATATTTGGTGTAAAGCCGCCGGCACAAGAAACGCCGGTAGCTCCTCCAGTGCAGGCTGCGCCTCCTGTTGCTCCTCCCGTCACTACTGCGCCCGTGGAAAAAGCGCAAGAAGTTAAGGCAGCAGCGTCTGCCAAGCCATCTATATTTGGTGCAAAGCCTGCGGCTCAAGAAACTCCAGTTGCTGCTCCAGTTCAGACTGCACCTCCTGTTGCTCCGCCGCAAGTAGCCGCGCCACCAGTTCAGGCTACTCCGCCAGCCGCACCTGTAGTGGAAACTCCAGTCGCTCCTCCATCTGCGCCAATGACAGTTCCAAAAGATGCGGAAAGTAAAGATAATAAGAAGCCATCTATATTCGAGAAAAAACCTGCGGATTCGGAAGGTGAAGGTGAATAAAATAAAAAAGATTAACCTATGTCATCTCGAACGACTGCGTAGCAGAAGGAGAGATCTTAATAAAAATCAGCTAGATAAGATCTCTCAGCTTCGCTTTCGAGATGACAATATATGTGCAAAAGTTAGGTGCAATTCAGAGCGCGGAAGCATGTTTTTTTATATCATGCTCGGTGTGGTACTGTTTGCTACGTTAGCATTCACGGTTTCACGTGGTATGCGCGGCAGTCAGACGAATGCGATGTCGGTGCGTAAGGCTGAGTTAGCAGCTACGGAAATTTTGGATTATGCGCAGAAAATATCTAATGCAGTTGATAAATTAAGGCGCAAAGGTTGTTCTGAAACGGAGATTAGTTTTGATGGAGCTTTAACACATTTTCCAGCTCAATTTACTACATTATATGTGAACCCTAATTCACCTGCTGATAAATCCTGTCATGTCTATAATATGGCGGGTGGGCGTATCGCAAATATTGATCCATTGGATAGAAATTACTTAATTGAACAAGGAACACTCGATTGGCCAGATTCAAAATTCTATTTTCACCGTGCGATGCGTGTTAATGATATAGGGATTAGCGCACGAGTTGATTTAATAATGAACCTTGCCAATATTAAGAAAGAAATTTGTGTAAAAATTAATGACTTCGTTGATGTTGCAAACCCATCTGGAATCCCACCTAGAGATACTGATGGCCCTAATGGCGGTCCATTTACAGGTACATTTTGGGTAGATGCTATTACTGGCATTCTTACCGTTAATACTGCTGGCAATGAGGTGGATGGTAAATATTCTATGTGTATTGTTAGT
>DAOWDF010000218.1 GCA_030639165.1 Alphaproteobacteria bacterium | reverse complement strand
TGTATTAAGCTGGCGCGTGGTATAGGTAGCTATAATGGTTCATCTAAATTTACCAGCTGGCTTTATCGTTTGGTTATTAATACGGCTAAGGATTGGTATAAATCACAAAAACGCCATCCAGATGGCAGCGAACTATTAGAGGTTATTGCCGCAGAAGATAGCAGCGCTGACGATAGAGTTTACGCTAGCCAAGTCTGGGCAGAGATACATAAATTGCCAGATGCAGAAAAGGAAACGCTGATACTTGTTGCTGCGCAGGGCTTGTCACATAAGGAAGTTGCAAAACTCTATGGTGTAAAAGAAAGCACCATATCGTGGCGAATACATGAAGCGCGTAAGAAATTAAACCATATATTCGGAAAGGAGCAAAAGAATGATTGATAAAAAACTAGATGAAATACTTAGCCACGATAGTGCTCCTGAAGTAAATGTTAATGCTCGCAAACGCGCGGTGAACTTGGCTGTCGCTGAGTTTAATGCTGAACAACAGAAAGGAAACAAAAAAACTTCCCAAGGATTTTCACTGCTCTATCGTCTTATGTTTATATCAAACAAAAAACGAGGAGTTGAAACAATGGAACAGAAGTTAAATAGAAAATCACATAAGAAACTATATCAAGGCTGCGCCCTTATGGTTATATCGGCTAGCTTATTGAGCATTCCGATTTTGCTGGAGTCAATGTCGGAAACTATTGATGCTGGTGGCGCAGGAGTTAGTGCCTCTACTGCAACATTACATTCGGCGCAATTGGTGCCATTTGGTTTAGGCGGCGGTGGAGGAGGCGGTGCAAATAATTTTGCTGTTATAGGGGGTAATATAAACACTTCTATTTCTTCCCCAGCATCTACGCGTGTAAAATCATTAGGAAAATCAAAAATGCGCAGAGAAATGCTAAGTGAGAAGAAAGACGCTGGTAGTTATACTATGCTTGCCCAAGGCCTTGTTGCCGATGCGGACATGATGCCATCTACCTATAAAGAAATAGGGCGCGATAAATTCGAAGATTTTGAAGCCAACCCATTTAAAGCAGTATCAGCCGAGCCTGTTTCTACTTTTTCATCCGATGTTGACACGGCTAGCTACAGCTTTGTTCGCAGACAGCTTAATAACGGCGTGCTTCCACAAAAAGATGCTGTGCGCATTGAGGAGATGATTAATTATTTCAATTATAATTATCCCGTGCCAGATAGCAAAATCGAGCCGTTCCAGCCAACTATTACCGTTACTGACAGCCCGTGGGCAGAAGGTAAGAAGCTGCTTCATATCGGCATTAAAGGCTACGACCTTAAGACGGAGCAACCACGATCCAACCTTGTGTTTTTGTTGGATGTTTCAGGTTCTATGAATTCTCCTGATAAGCTTCCTTTGGTCAAAAACTCTATGAAGATGCTACTGGATAGCTTGCACCCTGACGATACGGTTTCTATAGTGACTTATGCTGGTTATACAGGCGTGGTGCTAGAGCCTACTAAGGTGTCTGAGAGTAGAAAGATTATATCAGCAATGAATAATTTGAACGCTGGTGGCGGCACTTCTGGGGCTGCAGGAATTACTCTTGCCTATGATATGGCAGAGCAAAACTTTGATGAAAATGCAGTAAATCGCGTTATCTTGGCGACGGATGGTGATTTCAATGTTGGTATAACCAACCGTGAAGAGCTACAAGACTTTGTCGAGCGCAAGCGTGATAAAGGTATATTCCTATCAGTGCTAGGTTTTGGGCAAGGCAACTACCACGATCATATGATGCAGGTTTTAGCGCAAAATGGTAATGGCGTTGCTGCTTATATTGATAATCTTAACGAAGCCCGCAAGGTTCTGGTTGAGGAAGCAACCTCGTCTTTATTCCCGATTGCCAAGGACGTTAAATTCCAAATTGAATTTAACCCTGCTGTGGTTGAGGAATATCGCTTGATAGGCTATGAAACACGTCATTTAAGCCGTGAGGACTTTAATAATGATAAAGTAGATGCTGGTGATATGGGCGCAGGCCATAGCGTTACT
>DAOWDF010000225.1 GCA_030639165.1 Alphaproteobacteria bacterium | reverse complement strand
GTCGGAGATGTAATCTTTAAATTTCGTGCCGATGGAACATTAACGGGCGTGCAAGAAATCAGCTACGAACACAACATTGCGATGAACAGTGATATACGTAAAGATTTAGTAGCATATGGGTGGCTAAAAAGAATCATAGTACCTGTGACATTAAAACATAAACGAGAAAATCGTATCAGCTAATCTACTTGTTTTCTATGCCCAAGACCTTAGAAATAATTTTAATCAACCGATCTTTTTGCACGGGCTTTTTCAGAACAGCAACAACACCATATTTCGATGCCTCGCTTAAAAGATCTGGGTTATCATCACCAGTGGCTAAGATCACAGGGGTTTTGATATCACCCGCCCTAAGCACACTGATAAATTCAAATCCGCCCATAGGCTCCATCCTCACATCAACGACAGCAAGCCCAATATCACTATCGAGTAATTCCAGAGCCTTCTCACCATCAGTGGCCTCAACTGTATCCAAGCCAGCATCTTTTATAAAAGTACAAATTTGCATGCGCACAAAATCATTATCTTCAACAACTAGAACTTTGGATTTATTACCCACTTAAATATCTCCTGAAATATGATCTTTTATTTATAGCACGATAAAGATAAATAACATCCTAATATAATTTGTGATATAAAAGTTGCCATGACAATTACTATTACAATAGCATGCCTAGTTATAGCCATATCCTTACTTGGGTTACTTTGCGTCATTGATATGAAGGTAAGACTACTACCTAATAAATATGTAGCTGGCTTTTTTCTAACTGGCATTATATTCCATATAGCTACAGGTTTTCATTTTATTTCGCCATCAAATATGGCGCTTGGTATGATATGTGGTGGAGGGTTACTGCTTATAGTTCGCCATTTCGCCAACAAAGCATACAAACGTGATACGCTTGGCCTTGGCGATGTGAAACTAATGGGCGCGGCTGGAATTTGGCTAGGGGTGGAGCATATATTCCTTGCGATAAGTTTAGGAGCATTTGCAGGGCTAATTCACGGGCTTATATATGGCTATTATAAGTCAAAGAAAACTGGTAAGAAAATAAGCTTAGCAACCTTATCCATACCTGCTGGGCCTGGATTTATAACTGGTATATTAATTGTTGGAGTTATAAAATTCCAAAATCTATTTATACTGCTGGGGTTTTAAGACTGAACGTATAATCAAATAATGTAGAAAAACTATAAATTATGAAACACTTACTTGGAATTGACGAATTATCTACTAATGATATTCAAACCATCATAGATCGCGCCGAGCACTACGCAAAATCTCTTGAGAATGGCGGCTCATACTATAATAATATATTGAGCAATAAAATTGTACTGACGTTATTTTTTGAAAGCTCCACCCGCACATTAACATCATTTGATATCGCCGCTAAACGCCTTGGCGCGGACGTGGTTAATTGGAACGCCGAGCTTAGCGCGCTTAAAAAAGACGAGAGCTTTTCCGATACTATTGATACATTAAGCGCGATGCGCCCCGATGCGATTATAATAAGGCATAGCGAATATGGCGCGCCTGAATTTGTGGCCAATCGCGTTGATTGTCCGGTGGTAAATGCGGGTGATAGCTGGCGCGAGCACCCATCACAAGCGTTATTAGATGCGCTGACTATTATACAAGAAAAAGGCCAGTTAGAAGGTTTGACCGTGGCGATTTGCGGGGACGTGGCACATAGCCGCGTTGCCAGCTCTAACGCCAAGCTGCTCACAAAGATGGGCGCGAATGTGCGCTTTGTTGCACCAGCGATGCTAATGCCTCAAAAACTGCCTTGTGAGGGGATTGTGTGTTTTGAGGATTTGGAAGAAGGTATCAAAGGCGCGGACGTAGTTATGATGCTACGCATTCAAAAGGAGCGCATGGATAGAGGCTCTATCCCTAGCGACGCGGCATACTTCAATAATCACGGCCTAACGATGGAGCGTTTAAAATCCGCCAAGCTAGATGCAATTATCATGCATCCAGGGCCAATGAATAGAGGCGTAGAAATCGCCGATGAGGTCGCCGATGATCCCACGCGCTCAATGATGAAACGCCAAGTCGCTAACGGTATTCCGACACGGATGGCGATTTTAGATTTACTGGGTGGTGGGTAGTATGGAGTATATTTGGATTTTCTTTGTTTTGGTTTATTCAATTTCACTTATCATGTGTTACCTTATCGGCTCAATCCCTTTTGGTTTAATTTTAACCAAAATATTTACTAAGCAAGATATAAGGGATATTGGCTCCGGTAATACGGGTGCGACCAATGTTTTACGCACAGGTAATAAATTGTTAGCTGCTTTAACTTTGGCATTAGATGCAGGAAAAGGGGCTGTTCCTATAATAATTATGAATTTAGTTTTTCCATCGTTATTTTTTATAGCATTAACTATTATAATGGGGCTTGCTGCAATCATAGGTCATTGCTTCCCTATATGGCTGAAATTTAAAGGTGGTAAAGGCGTTGCTACAGCTCTTGGAGTATTGTTAGCTGCCGCTCCATATGCTGGCCTTGCTGCTTGTGGGGCGTGGTTGCTAAGTTTCCT
>DAOWDF010000285.1 GCA_030639165.1 Alphaproteobacteria bacterium | reverse complement strand
TGCGCAAGGAATTGAGTGTTTGAAGCCAGAAGGGGCGTTCTATGTTTACCCTACATGCGCAGGCTTGATTGGTAAAACAACTCCTGATGGCAAGACGATTGACAGCGATGAAGACTTCGTTACATATCTTCTTGAAAGTGAAGGGGTAGCTTGCGTTCAAGGTGCAGCATTCGGACTGTCACCATATTTCCGCATTTCCTACGCAACAAGCATGGAGAATTTGGTGGAAGCCTGCACAAGGATACAACGCGCTTGTGCGGCGCTTAATGGTGCAGCAAAAGCCGCCTAGATTCACGAACCTGTCATCCCCTTGATTTTGCATTAGCAAAATTTATACAAAGGGGATCTGGTAAAGGCAGCAGCTATGCTGCTGACATATGGATACCCGCAGTCTGAACAAAGCTGCGCTTTGTCGCGGGTATGACGATCATTATGTTTTTAAGGTTTTAAACCGCAGCTTTTTGCGCTTCTATATCCGCATCATCTTGCGCAGCAATGTGGCGGTCAGCCTCTAACGCAGCCATGCACCCCATACCCGCGGCAGTAACAGCTTGACGGTATGTATGATCGGTAACATCACCCGCAGCATAAACCCCATCAATAGATGTTGCAGTAGAATCTGCGGCAGTAATGATGTAGCCCTCACCATCCATATCTAACTTGCCCTTGAATAATTCAGTCGCAGGGTCATGACCTATTGCAACGAATAGTCCGTCTTTTTTGATCTCGCTAACTGCGCCATTTTTGGTGCTTTTGATCTTAAGGCCAGTCATCCCGCTCTCATCGCCGGTAATCTCTTCAATTGCATGATCCCAGATGACGTCTATCTTGTCATTTTCAAACATGCGTTTTTGCAAGAGCTTTTCCGCGCGCAATTCATCGCGTCTATGAATCAGGGTCACTTTGGAGCAGAAATTAGTCAGGAATATGGCTTCTTCTACGGCTGTATTACCACCGCCAACTATTGCTACCTCTTTGCCACGGAAGAAAAACCCATCGCAAGTGGCACATGCTGACACGCCTTTACCTTGGAACTCTTTTTCAGAAGGTAAGCCAAGCCAGCGCGCCTTTGCGCCAGTGGCAATTACAATTGTGTCGCCAGTATAAACAGCGCCTGAATCTCCAGTGGCTTTGAATGGGCGCACAGAGAAGTCAACATCTGTGATATAATCAGTAATCATCTCAGTACCAACATGACCCGCCTGCGCCTTCATTTGCTCCATGAGCCATGGCCCTTGAATAACATCAGCAAAGCCGGGGTAGTTCTCGACCTCAGTTGTAATCATAAGCTGTCCACCTTGATCCAAACCCGTTACCATTATTGGCTTAAGATTTGCGCGCGCTGCATATATTGCTGCTGTATAGCCAGCAGGGCCGGAGCCAATGATAAGAACTTTGCTATGGTGCGTATTACTCATAATGAATTACCTTCTTTTTTGTGTGGGGTTATCTTAACAATCTCAAAGCTCTAGTAAAGAGCCAAAGCGTTTTTTAATCTCTTCTGCGATCATTTGTGCGTCATTTAATGGTTCGTAGCTAAAACTCTCTAGCCTGCCTTCAAATCGCCTTAAAACGCCGTGACGGATAAGATTGTCATGGAGCTTTGATATACGCTTTGCTCCGCCTTCAAGTCCAATCATATATGTTGGCTTACCAGTAGTGCAGCTCTCGGAGATCATTGATGCGCTGTCGGCAGTCACCAGAATATAATCTGCCCATCCAAGCATTGCCATATACGGATTTTCTCCTGACCCATCCCAAAAATAATTACCTACGGTTTTTAGCTTGGCTTCAAGTATGGCTTGGTTTTCTGCACCCGTGCGCCGTGAGCATGTAACCATTAGGGATGCGTCAAGCTGTGATAAATCCTGAGCCAGCTTTTCCGTGATAGCTCTGGTCATATTATAAGCTTTGCTATTACCCCCGATCAGCACAGCAACGCGAGGTGAGGGCATATCACCAAATCCATGGAAATCATTTGTGGCGCTGTTTATAATCTCAGCGGTA
>DAOWDF010000095.1 GCA_030639165.1 Alphaproteobacteria bacterium | reverse complement strand
CATCTAGAAAATCAGAATAGCTTATTTCAGGTTCGTTTTTGAATATACCTTTAGATAATTCTGAAGGGTAAGATGGGTTACTAAGTTTTTTTGTAATTGCTGTTCCGGCGGAAATAGTAAAAAGTGCTGTTATAAAGTTTCGTCTGCTATATTTTTTGATATTATCATTCATAATTTTAACCCAGTTTCTGATTTTTAGGCTTTGTAGCACGCTTAGGTTTTTTATGTCAAGTTTTGGGTGAGTGTATCTCTTAATGTTTAAGTTGCACTTCACCTGATTCTGATTTAAATTCCAAAATAATAATAAAAGAACGGATGGATATTATGGCGCATAAAAACAAGGTTGCGACTATTTTCGGTGGTACGGGTTTTCTAGGTAAGCAAATTGTTAGGGAACTGGCGGCGCAAGGCGTGTGCGTTAAGGTTGCGACTAGAGTCCCTGAGAGCGCGTATTCGTTAAAAACTTGTGGAGTTCCATCTCAAATAGTGCCGTTTCTTTGTGATTACTCTGATGAGAGCAGTGTAAGGCGGGCAGTAAAAAATTCCGATATAGTTGTGAACTGTATAGGAAGGCTGTTTGAAAAAGGTAAGAATGGCAGCTTTCAAAAGGTGCATGTTGATATTCCAGCTATGATTGCTAATGCTTGTACCTCTGAGGGGGTGGGTAAATTTGTCCATATTTCATCGCTTGGGTGTGATAAGGGGGCTTCGAAATATGCGCAGAGCAAGCTGGCAGGGGAGGAGGCTGTATTGTCTAATTTTCCTAAGGCAACTATTCTGCGCCCTAGCGTTATGTTTGGTGAGGATGATAAATTCTTTAATAAATTTGCAGAGTTATCTCGTTTTACGCCGTTTTTGCCATTAATTGGCGGTGGTAATACTAAGTTTCAGCCCATATATGTGTCTGATGTTTGCGCAGTTGTAATGACTGCTATTTTTGCTGATGGTCGTTATCAGGGTAAGATATATCAGTTAGGTGGGGCGGATATTGTTACTTTTAGGGATGTTTATAATAAAGTAGCTAAATATACAGGGCGTAGTCCTAAGCTTATAAGTGTACCTTTTAGGCTGGCAAAAATTCAGGCATTTTTCTTTTCTATGTTGCCAAATCCAATTTTAACTTGTGATCAGGTAGAGGGTTTGAAATCCGACAATATTGTCGATAAAGGTAAGTCTGGTTTGCAAATATTTAACATTACCCCTAAACCTATGGACTTAATATTGCCAGATTATCTGGAGAGATATAAGTCTGGTGGTAGATTTGCTGCTAAGCAAGCGGCATAGTGTGAGGAGAAAGGTTTTTAAATGATTTTTAATATACGCCTATTTATCTTATTGGTTTTATCGTTACTTGTTACATTTATTATGGTGAAGCCTGCTGTATCTGCTGTGCAGGAGATTGTTGCTGTTGTTAATGAAGATGCTATATCTGTTAATGATCTTAATAAAAGAATGAAGCTGGTCATGGCATCGTCGGGGCTTTCTAATAGCAAGGAACTGCGCGCCAAATTAACACCTCAAATTTTAGATGGCTTGATTGATGAGCGCCTTATGTTGCAAGAGGCGCATAAGATTGGCATTGAGGTTGTGAAGCCTGAAATTGACGAGGGATTTGCAAGGGTAGCTGGACAAAATAATACTAGCTCTGATCAGTTTAAATCTATGTTACAGCGTAGCGGGATTGATATTTCTACTATGTCTTCACAGATAGAAGCGCAAGTGGCATGGTCAAAGTTTGTGCAGGCTAGACTGCGATCTAAAGTTATTGTCTCTGACCGTGATGTTGATGATGTATTGGAGCGTATGTCTGCTAAAATTGGCACTAAAGAGTATTTGGTGGCTGAAATATTCCTTCCTGCTGGTAATCCAAAAAAAGAAGTGCAGGCCGCGCAGCTTGCTAATCGCCTTGTCGGGCAGATTAAATCTGGTAAGGCTAGTTTCTTTAAATTGGCGCAGCAATTCTCTAAATCGGCTGGATCTTCGACTGGTGGTAATATTGGCTGGGTAGATGAAACGCAGATTTCAGAAGAAATTATTGGTGGCCTTAAAAATATCAAGAAGAATCAGGTTACTAATCCTATTAAGGAGCGGGATGGCTACCATATTTTGTTTTTGCGTGATGTGCGCATTTTAAGCGCTGATACTATACCTTCTCGTGAGCAAGTATTTTATACTCTTGGGAATGAGCGTTTGGAAAAGATGCAGCGCCGTCATTTGATGGATTTGAAGGCCTCATCATTCATAGATATTCGTATTTAGTTGTGGGTGGTTCTAACTTAGATCATCGTATTAAGGCGGTAGATGCGCTTTCTCCATTACGCGAGGTGATCGCTACATATGAGTTAGCAGCGAAGAAGTCGCTTGGGCAGAATTTTTTGCTCGATATGAATATTACCGATAAGATCGTGAGGGAGGCGCGCCAACGTGATGGAGATAATTGGGACGGTGTTCATGCTTTTGAGATTGGGCCAGGGCCTGGTGGATTGACGCGCTCTTTATTAAAAAGCCCAGTGAACAGAGTTACTGCAATAGAGTTTGATAAACGTGCAGTGATTGCCTTGCATGATTTGGATGTTGCTGCTGGTGGTGATCTTGAAATATTGAGCCAAGATGCAATGAAGGCTGATTTACTTGATTTGTCCGAGCCAGATATGCCGCGTGTAATTGTTGCTAATCTTCCATATAATATTGCTACGCCGCTTTTGATTGGTTGGTTAAAGCAGATCAGGAATGATCATGATGCTTATAAATCCATGAGTTTGATGTTTCAAAAGGAAGTGGCAGATAGAATTTGCGCCGCGCCAAATAGTAAAACCTATGGCCGTTTGGCGGTTATTTCTCAGTTTCTGTGTAATGTCACCAAAATTTATGATTTGCCTGCATCTGCATTTACTCCGCCGCCCAAAGTTATGTCTGCGGTTGTGCATTTCTCTCCTAAGATATTATCTGAAGATGCGCCTAGTTTTAATTTAGTGGAGCGCGTTACTGCGGCGGCTTTTAATCAGCGCCGTAAAATGATCCGATCTAGCCTAAGGGATTATGCGGTTGCGATTGAGGCTTTAGGCATTGATCCGCAGAAACGCGCCGAGAATTTAACTGTTCAAGAATATCTTGATATAGCAAAATATTGACAAATTTGTTGTTCTTATGTACTTGTATTATACATAGGGTGGTGTATTGAAATGAAGAAGGTAAAAGATACAAAGTACTCGGCTAGAGATAGGTGGCTGACTACTCATCCTAATGCTTTATATTTACAGGCATCTGATCTATTTAGATGTGCGTGGAGAGAAGTTGCTAATAATGATGATAAAGCTATAGCTCTGATATCTAAAAGAGGGATGGCTGGAGTTATTGTTCCATCTAAAATATTATCTGAATTTAATAAAAAAATACCAAGTCATGTAATTGATAATCCGATTAAATATGTAACAAAGGTATTTTTTAAGGATGAGTTTGAATTATGTAAGAGCTATCTGGATGCGGGGAGCAGTCTAATCGTTACCGATAATAATGGTAATGATATATTTGGTGTAGCAAGTAAAGAGTTCAGTTCCCAATTAAAAACTGATGATCATGGTCATGTTAAATTTGCTGACGATATTGATGATTATATATTTCCTAAGAATTGAAGATATGATCTGGCAACAGTTTAACGGACAATTTTTTAAGCGACATTCTGAATTTTATCAAACTCCACCGGCGACATATAATTATTAGCTTAATGAATTCTGATACGATTATAGAATACCTCGATATATTCAAATATTACATGCTTAGCTTCCTCTCTATCT
>DAOWDF010000013.1 GCA_030639165.1 Alphaproteobacteria bacterium | reverse complement strand
TCAGGGCCAATGCCGTCGCCAGCTAAAATCTGTAGAGTGTAGTCTTTCAAATTTATTCTCCTACTTCGTTATTTCGTCACTACCGTATATTTATACGCCTACGTTCCTCATGTCTTGTAGGAAAATAAATTTGTGTGACTATTATGTTACTACAACCGTTATATCCAAGGTTTATCGTTTGCACGCTGTTTTTCAAATGCGTCTATATGTTCACTTTTTTGCATTGTAAGGCCGATATCGTCAAGTCCTTCGAGTAAGCATTTTTTGCGGAACGGATCAATTTCAAACTGGTAGCTGAACTTATTGCCGCGGGTAATGGTTTGCTTTTCCAGATCAATCTCTATTAGAGAGTTAGGGCTATTCTTCGCTTCATCCATTAGCGCGTCAACTTGGTCTTTTGGAAGTTTGATTGGAAGAAGGCCATTCTTGAAGCTATTATTGAAGAATATATCCGCAAAGCTAGTCGAGATTATACATTTAATGCCCATATCTAAGATTGCCCATGGAGCGTGCTCACGGCTAGACCCGCAACCGAAATTATCGCCAGTGATAAGGATTTCCGCGCCTTTATGCTTTGGGTCATTAAGTGAAAAATCAGGGTTTTCAGCTCCATTATCATCATAACGCAGATTATAAAATGCAGATACTCCAAGTCCTGTGCGGGCTACGGTTTTCAGGAATTGCTTGGGAATAATAATATCTGTATCAATATTTATCATATCCAAAGGCGCAGCCTTGGCGGTTAATTTAGTGAATGGTTTCATATTCTATAGTCCTTAACTATTCGCATTATCGTTATATTCTAACATTTTCATTTCTGCAAAGGATTCAAATAAATTCATATCAAAAATATCAGAGCCTTTTTCCTCGCGCATACGTTTTAGAACCGCGGGTGGAGATATATCACGATCACCATAATGAGGCCTGAATATTCGCCAGCCATCATAGGCCTCTACTATGGCGGCGAGACGTACAGGCATGGAAAGCTTAGCTCCTGCAATATTTTGCGTGCCTTCACCGTCCATTTGCTCATGGTGGTAAGCCATAATATCCGTCATTAAATCTTTGAAAGGATGGGATATGTCTGGGAAATATTCGGTTACTATTTGTGCGCCGAGCAATGTATGTGTGCGCCTGTATTTTTTAAGTGATGCGCTCGGCTTTTCTTCGGTGTCCCAAAGCTCTACAGGCAGGTTTTTCTTACCGATATCATGGGGCAAAATAGCCCAATACATATTATTAGCTACGATTTCGCTAAGTCCCATATGGAGGCAGGTTTTACGCATATTCCCAGATACGCGTTCGGCATGCTCGTGGAAAATATATGTGATATCATCGGGGCGATCATGGTCATATGATTCAAGGGCGCTCAGTTCCTTGACAATAAATGGCTTGAAAACATTCTGGCAGATATCATCATTTTCAAAGTTGAAATTATCTGGCCATTCCGATGATTTAGAGTTCTCTGACATCGGTTAGCTTTCCAGTGATTGCTGCTGCCGCAGCCATAGCAGGACTGACAAGGTGCGTACGTCCACCGCGACCTTGGCGACCCTCAAAATTGCGGTTTGAGGTAGAGGCGCAGCGCGCCTGTGGTTTTATTTGATCAGGGTTCATCCCCAAACACATTGAACACCCTGGTTCACGCCAGTCAAAGCCAGCCTCAATTAATATGCCCGCTATGCCTTCTTCTTCGGCCTGTGCCTTCACAAGGCCAGAGCCAGCCACCACCATAGCATCTACGTTGCTAGCGACTTTCTTGCCTTCAACTATTTGTGCAACAGCGCGTAAATCTTCGATGCGACCATTAGTGCAAGAGCCGATAAAGACATTATTGACTGTAATGTCGGTGATTTTAGTACCAGCTTTTAGTCCCATATAATCGAGCATACGCTCAACTGATGCCTGCTTATCAGCGTCATCAAAATCAGACGGGGCAGGGACAATTCCTGAGATGGGCACTACATCTTCGGGGGTAGTGCCCCATGTTACAGTTGGCTCAATATTGCTAGCCTCTATCGTTACTTCCTTATCGTATATAGCCCCTTCATCGGAGAATAATGTCTTCCAATAAGTCACGGCTTTATCCCAATCCTCACCTTTGGGAGCCATAGGTCGGCCTTTTATATATTCAAATGTGGTGGTGTCAGGAGCGATCAGGCCAGCTCTAGCGCCAGCCTCGATGGACATGTTACAAACTGTCATGCGGCCTTCCATAGATAGGCTTTTAAACGCTTCACCAGTATATTCGATGACATAGCCTGTGCCGCCAGCAGTTCCGATCTCGCCTATAATATGCAAGATCAAATCTTTGGAAGTTACGCCAGCGGGCAGCGCTCCATTTACTGTGATGCGCATATTCTTGGCTGGTTTTTGGATTAGCGTCTGGGTCGCAAGTACGTGCTCTACCTCGGAAGTTCCTATACCAAATGCTAGTGAGCCGAATGCTCCATGAGTGGAGGTATGGCTATCTCCGCACACTATTGTCATGCCAGATTGTGTAAAGCCTTGCTCAGGGCCGATAATATGGACAACGCCTTGGCGGCTATCTATGAGGTCAAATAATTCTACGCCAAATTCTTCGCAGTTATCGCGTAAGGTGTTGATTTGTCTGCGGCTATCCTCATCTTCTATCGGCTTGCTGCGGTCAGTAGTTGGTACATTGTGATCCATAACTGCAAGTGTATTTTGAGTTTTATGGACGCTACGGCCAGCTAAGCGTAGCCCCTCAAACGCCTGTGGTGAGGTAACTTCATGCACTAGATGGCGATCAATATATATAAGGCAAGTGCCGTCTTCGCTCCGCTCAATAACGTGATCATCCCAGATTTTCTGATATAAAGTGCGTGGTGTAGCCATAATTCAACTCTTATAATTAATAAATTCAAGATAAAGGATATAAGGCAAAATAGGTGCTTTGTCGAGATTTAGTGAAATATTAACCTTTGCTCTATATTATTGTTCAGATATGGAAAACAAATATCGGGGGGTATTATGGATTTTAATGAGATGACTGATGAGGGCGCATATGCAATTCATGTGCTTATACCAAAGCCAGATAATTCTGTGGCTGATTATAAGCTTGATATTGATCCAGATAGTGCCAAATGGTTAGTGGATGATCCATCCTTGGTCAAACTTGATCCTATATCATTACTTGAGAAGGGTTTTGATTGTGATGGGACATACTATGACTATGACAGCTTTGTAGATCATGTGACGGATGTGCATAATAGTGCGATTGAGACTGCGGTTAATATCTATAATGACCTTGCTGAGGCGCGTGATCCGAGCGGTGATAGTGCGATGACGGTTACTGTAGTAAATGATATTACAGATCCAAATCAACGTGATTGGGAGAGCGTGCATAGAGCATTAAAAACTATGAGTGATAGTGTAGAAAGTTCTCCGTCTAGGGATGGTTTGGAAATGGAGCTGGCTCTATCTGGTATCGCATTGAAAAGTTTAGAGGATAGTGGAGGGCTTGTTGCCAAAGTGTCTGATATGCATCAGACTCATTATAAGGCGTTAAGCCCAGATGTTGAAATTAATAGAGTTGACCTTGCTCAATTTAGAGCTGAGCCAGAAGTGGCTCTTGATGGCAATACGTTGGATGTAGTGATGCAGCCATAATAATAAAAAAGAGCCCTGAAATTGGGCTCTTATTAAAGTTTCCGTAAGTGTGAGAAGTCGTTATTATTTAGTAGCGGCTTTTTTCTTTGCTGCTTTAGGCTTCTTCACTGGATTCTTATCAATATCATGGCCAGTTGTACGCTCTTTGATACGTGCAGCTTTACCGCGACGATCACGTAAGTAATATAGCTTAGCGCGTTTTACTGCACCGCGACGAATAAGTTCGATTGAGTCTATGCGTGTGCTCCATAATGGGAATACACGTTCAACGCCTTCGCCATAGCTGATTT
>DAOWDF010000235.1 GCA_030639165.1 Alphaproteobacteria bacterium | reverse complement strand
GATGCAGACCGTATCGAAGAGGCGGCAAGTGTTGAAAACGAAGGCGATCTTTATCAAGCGCAGTGCAATATCTTTATGAATCCGCACGATCCCGAAGTAATTGCGCAGGCTCGCAAGGACGGTATTCCTGATAATATGATTGAGGGAGCGCAGAACTCTCCGATCTATAAGATGGCGATGGAATGGAAAGTGGCATTCCCACTTCACCCTGAATATCGTACATTGCCGATGGTTTGGTATATACCGCCATTGTCACCGATCCAAAATGCTGCTGAAGAAGGTAAGATTGCTAAGAAAGGCATTATGCCTGATCTTGAAGATCAGCGCATTCCTTTGAAGTATTTAGCTAACCTTCTTACTGCTGGTGAGATTGATCCAATTAAGCTTGGTCTTAAACGTATGATGGCTATGCGTAGCTATATGCGCTCTAAGCTTGTTGAAGGGCAGGCGGATGTTTCGTTACTGGAAGAGACAGAGCTTACTACTGAAATGGTTGATGATATGTATAAGATCATGGCGCTGGCGAATTATGAAGATCGTTACGTTATTCCAACTGGTCATCGTGAGGAAACTCTGGATGCATATGGTGAGAGCGGGGCTTGTGGCTTTAGCTTTGGTAATGGTTGTTCTGATCATTCAAATAGTGACTTTGATTTGTTTGAAGCAAAGAAAGCTACTCGCGGTCAGTCTGGATCAACAAAGGATAACCGCATTAATACGTTATTCTCGCAAGGTCAGTTTGCTGCACCAAAATCAACGCCTAAATCAAAAGCACAAGATAAGCCTAAACCACATTCAAAAGATGATTGTTGTGGTGGATGTGGTAGTACTTAGGAGCTAAGATCATGAGAACATTAAAAGTATTAGGGTTTTTACTAACATACCCTTCGGCGCAAACTATTGAAGTGCTTGGTGAGTGTCGCGAGATATTATCCGCAGAAAAATGGCTTCCTAGCGATACGTTATCCGCGCTTGGCGAGATGATGGATTATATGCAATCAACTGACTTGCTTGATTTGCAGGAAGAGTATGTTGCATTATTCGACCGCACTCCATCGCTTTGTCTGCATTTATTTGAGCATGTTCATGGCGATTCCCGTGATCGTGGTCAGGCTATGGTTGATTTGTCAGACGTATATAAAGATGCTGGGCTAATTATTAACACTAAAGAAATTCCTGATTTCTTGCCATTATTCCTTGAATATCTATCACTGATTGACCAGAGCCAAGCCCGTGAAAATCTGGCTAATGTTATCAATATAACTGCGGCTTTGGCGAAGCGTTTGAAAAACCGTAAATCTAAGTATGAGGCTGTTTTCAATGCGTTAGAGGTAGCCTCTAATTGTAAGCCTGATGAGCTGGCGGTAGAAAAAGCACTTAAATCTGCTGATGGAGCTATGGCAACATTCGAGGAAATCGATAAAGAGTGGGAAGAGCAAAATGCATTTGAAAATTCTGCTCAAACTACGGGGGTAGATATGGATGGTAGTGAAGATGCTGGTTGTCCAATTGCAGAAGAAATGTTGGCGCGGATGAATATCCCTGAAGCGGCAAAAAATAAAACTAATAAAACCAACAATAAAGAAGAGGCGTAAAATCATGGAATTTTTTCTGTTTCAAATTTTCCCATATATCGCAGGAGCAACGCTGATCTTGGGATCTATATTGCGTTTTGACCGCGACCCTTATACTTGGCGCAGTAAATCTAGTCAGTTACTTCGTAAGAAGCAGTTGGTCGTTGGTAGTGTTTTGTTTCATCTTGGAATACTCGTGATTTTAGGTGGGCATGCTGTTGGTTTGTTAACTCCGATATGGATATTTGATGCGATGGGTGTTCCTCATGGCGCAAAACAGATTTTAGCTATGGCAGCAGGCGGGATCGCAGGCGTATTTTGCTTGATTGGCCTTCTTATATTATTGCACCGCCGTTTATTTGATGAGCGCATTCGCATTAACAGCTCATTCACAGATATTATGGTGCTTGTTTTATTGTTGGTTCAGCTTTGCCTTGGTTTATTTACAATCACGGTTTCTATGGATCATCTTGATGGTCATGAAATGATGAAATTCATGAACTGGGCGCAGCATATTGTCACTTTCCGTGGCGGAGCGCATGAGTATATTGCTGATGTAGCATTAGTATTCAAAATGCATATATCATTGGGATTGCTGATCGTGTTTATTTGGCCGTTTACTCGCCTTGTACATGTATTTAGTGCGCCACTTGGGTTTGTGGTTCGTCCGTATCAAGTTGTACGTAAACGCGCAAAATAGAGAGATAAAAATATGGATATTGCGCCTGGAATCACAGTTAATGGCATACATATAACTACTGAAGTTATTAATGAGGAGGTGCAGTATAACCCTGCGCCATCTTATTTTGATGCTAAGTATCAAGCTATGCAGGCATTGGTTATTAGGGAGCTGCTCTGCCAAGAGGCAGCGAATAATAATATTGCTGTGGACGCTAATGATCCTGATGGCGCGATTGATGAGTTGCTGGAAGGGGCGCTTAAAATTACTGTCCATGACGAGAATGAGCTTGCTGAATATTATGAGCAAAATAAACAGCGTTTTGTAACTTCTCCGTTGTTGCAAGTATCACATATACTTTACCTTGCACCGCCTGAAGATGATGCAGGATATGCGGAGGCAAAGTTAAAAGCTGAGATAGCTCTTAAGCGCATACAGAAATCTCCTGAATTATTTGAGAGCATAGCTAAGTCGGAATCTGCTTGTTCAACATCTGGTGAAGGCGGGCGTTTAGGGCAGATCAGCAAAGGTCAGACTATGCCTATGTTTGAGGCAGCGCTTATGGATATGGGGGAAGGCGACTTATCTGCCGCTCCTGTTGCTACTGAAGTTGGTTATCACATCATAAAGGTTCATAAACGCGCCGAGGGGAAGCAACTCCCTTATGATGCTGTCGCAGAGAAAATTGCTGAATATCTGGAAGCTGAAAGCTGGAACAATGCTTTTAATAAATATATTAAATTTTTGGCTGATAAAGCAGATATTAGTGGCTTTGAACTAAAATAACTGTCATACCCGCGCAAAGCATAGCTTTGTTAAACTGCGGGTATCAATAAAGACAGCCAGCTAGCTGGCTGACATATCAGATCCCCTTAGTATGAATTTTGTTTGCACAAAATCAAGGGGATGACGGTAGGAGGAAATATGCATAACGCCATATTAGAACATCCAGTTTTAGGCCGAGGCTTTCGCCCGTTCTTTTTACTTGGCGCGCTTTACAGCATTTTAATGCTTGTTATTTGGAGCGCGTATTATGCTGGGTTTATTACTCCACCCACGCATATCCTTGATTCTCTATCATGGCATGCACATGAAATGATCTATGGTTATACCATTGCGATTGTTGCAGGATTTCTACTCACCGCCGTTTCCAATTGGACGGGAGGCGCGCCAGCAAGGCAGTTGCATTTGCTAGGGCTTTGCCTGATATGGCTGGCTGGCCGCATTGTTATTAATATTGATTTGGGATTGCCTGATTGGTGCGTGTATTTGATATGCTCTGCCTTCATTCCTGCACTAGCAGTTAGTCTTTCTATTCCCTTATTCAAAAGCCGTAATAAACGTAATTTTGTATTTTTAGTGTTGCTTACTATTTTAAGTTCCGCGCAAATTATCTTCTTTGTCATGGAGATTAGGGAAGCCCTTTACGTAGCTATAATGATGATTATGGTGATGATATCGTTGATTGGCGGGCGAGTTATTCCTGCATTTAGCGTTGCTGCTTTGCGTAGGCGCGGGGAGGATGCATTTCAAACTCCGCAAATGAAGCTCGATATAGCTGCGCTGATTTCATTGATGGCAACTACTCTATGTTTGGTGATAGTGCCAGATAGCATATTTCTAGCCATAACAGCGATAATTTCTGTGGTTATACATGCATTTAGAATGCGCCGATATCATACTATGCGGATATTAAATGACCCAATGGTTTGGATTTTGCATGTTGGATATGCGTGGCTGATTGTTGGTCTATT
>DAOWDF010000198.1 GCA_030639165.1 Alphaproteobacteria bacterium | reverse complement strand
GGGGCTTTGTAGGGGCTGACACGGCCATTATTTACGCTCCATAGGGTGGCTTGGTGTAGCCTTTGGGCGAAAGGGTGAATATCTCGAAGCCGCTTTCCGTTACTGCTAGTGAGTGCTCATACTGCGCGGATAGGCCACGATCTCTTGTGACCGCTGTCCAGCCATCGGATTTTAGGATTTTAGTCGCGTAATGGCCTGTATTTATCATTGGCTCAATCGTGAAGAACATGCCAGCTTCCAGAACGATACCTTCGCCTGGATTGCCGTAATGCATTACCGATGGTTGGCAGTGAAATACTTTGCCTAAACCATGGCCGCAGAAATCCCTTACTACTGAGAAGCGTTTTGGCTCGGCTACTTGCTGGATCGCGTGTCCGATATCGCCGATTGTTGCACCAGGTTTTACTGCTTCTATTCCTGCCATCATGGCGTCATATGTTACGTCGCATAAGATTTTTGCCTTAACTGGGGTTTTATCACCGACAAAAAACATGCGTGATGTATCGCCGTGCCAGCCATCAAGGATTACTGTTACATCTATATTTACGATATCACCATCGCGCAGCTTTTTATCATTTGGAATGCCGTGGCAAACTACATGATTTACCGAGGTACATATAGATTTTGGGAAAGGATTATCACCTCCGCCAGTATAATTGAGCGGCGCAGATATTGCCCCTGCTTTGGTTGCATGATTATGGCATAGTGTGTTTAGCTCATCAGTAGTAACGCCAACGCCAACGTGGTCTGTGATCATATCAAGTATTTCTGCTGCCAGCTTTCCAGCTTTGCGCATGCCCTCAAAGTCTTCCTTAGTGTGGAGTTCTATGCCATCAGATGTATAATTAGTTTGTGCAGTCATTTATTTACCTTTTTTTATCTACTCATGTTAAATATAGCCTCAACACCCATGTGTAAAGAAGGATATAAATATGCAACGCGAATATAAAGCCGCAATGATTGTTATTGGTAACGAGATATTATCAGGCCGTACGCAGGATTTGAATGTTAATTATATAGCAAAAAAGCTTGTTGATCGTGGTGTTAGTTTGGCTGAGGTTCGTGTGGTTTCTGATGTTGAAGCCGCTATTATTAACGCTATTCATGATTTGAAAGATAGCGTGGATTATATATTTACCTCAGGTGGCATTGGCCCTACTCATGATGATATTACTGCGGCTAGCGTTGCCAAGGCGTTTGACGTTGATCTGGAAATAAATGCAGAGGCGCGCGCGATATTGCTGGATCACTATGGTGAGGATGGACTTACGCCTCAGCGTTTAGAGATGGCAAAAGTTCCTGTGGGAGCAAGTCTTATTCCTAACCATGTATCTGGTGCGCCCGGTTTTGTGATCGGCAATGTCCATGTAATGGCAGGCGTTCCGCGTATTTGCCATGTGATGATGGATCATATCGTTACGGGCCTTAAGGGTGGCGCAGTTGTGAGATCACGAACAGTTGAATGTATGCTTGGTGAGAGCATCATTGCAAAACATTTAGGTGATTTGCAGGGTAAATGGCCTGATGTTGATATCGGCAGCTACCCTTATTTTGAGGATGGAATTCCAGGGGTGAACATTGTTTTGCGCTCTAGTGATGAAACTGGCTTGGCTTCTGCTGAGGCTGATGTCATCGCTATGGTTGGCAAACTTAAGGCTTAAGATCAAAGTAAATGCGGTGATACGGCATATTACTTGTCGGTGACAGACGATTTTCCTGCATTATAGATGTAGATTTTTGCAGTGATAATATAATCATGCTGCCTTTTCCGTCATTTAGAGGTTCTATGCTATATGACTCTAGCAGCGCAGAATCTTCGAATATTTTTGATTTAGAACTAATCCAGCGTGCATCTGGAAGTTCAATAATTATAAGCTTTTCCTCATTATCGATGTCTATATTAAATTTTGTGCGCTCATTTGTGTCTATCACAATACGTACTTTATCTGCATGCTCACCAGCGCGCAGATCCTTAGCAATAACACCATTGTAATTAGGGCTGGCCTCTGCCTTTTGCCTGTGTGCTATGGGGGGGGCTGTTGTTACTTCAGTAGGCGACTCTAGTATTTTAGGAGGTGGGGTGATGTTTTTTATAGGTGGTTGATATATTTCTATTGGCTCGGATGTTTCTGTAGTGTCCGTTAAATACTCTTCAGAGCTAGTAATTAAATTAATTGGAGACTGATCGTTTGGTGCATCTTGTAGCAATACTTCTAGTTCTTTGATTAGGTTTTGAATATCAGACTCTACTGCAGCCAAACGGACTATGGATGGTTTATAGACTTCAAATTCTTTTCTTAGGTCAACAACAGCATTTTCAACACGATTAAAGCGATCGCCATCATTTTTAATTTTTTCGGAAAACAATGTGTCGGCGTTGATCCCCATCATTGGTTTTAGGGCAGGTAAGCCATTAGGCATATAAACAGTATTACTTTGACCAGGTTTTGACGGGTGGTTTTTAAAGCTAGGCGGGATAGCTATGGGGGAGCTAATACCATTATTTTTCTGAGAGTTATTTGGTTTTTCTGAAACTTTTGCACCAGATGATTCGTTTAATTTAAGGTGCAAAATTCCTTCAGGACTACACGCTGTGAGTAGACCCAAAAATAGCGCAAAACATAGGTATGTAGCTATTTTGTTATACATAGAATAGAGAACCATTGTCCCCAGAGTAGGGGCGTTAGAACCAAAAAAAAGACGCAGTAGTAAATACCAGTTTAGATTCTATCCCGAAAATGGTCTTGTATTCAAGAGGTTCTTTGAAAATAAACAATAATATAAGGCTTGCTTTTAAGTTTTTTTTTAAGGGGTTGGTTTTGCTTGAGTCTGTAATATGAAATATATTGAACGATTATTATTTATAGTTATTGCAAGTGATCGATGCCTTTTGTAGTGTTCATATAGGTAGTAATTATGCTGATGTGGATTTGTTTTATGAAAAAAGTATTGTTATTTGTTTATGTAGTCGTGGGGATGTTTCTATCTAATAATACGCTTGCAGCTGTTGCAACAGTTCAAGCTCTAGATTTTGGTGAGTGGGTAGTGAAATTAAATGATGCTGAGTATGATATAACAATAAATACTGACAGCTCATATAGTTTTGATTCCGTGGCTTTTGTTGAAATTACAGCGCCACAAAAGGGTATATATGACTTTACTGGTCTTACCCCGAATGCATCAATTACTGTCACGGTTACGCAAAATAGCCCTTTGACAGCATTTGGCCCTGATTTTGAAATGGTTAGCTTGCAGAAATTGCATGCAAGTACAACAGACCCTGCGGGGGCGGTTACAATCACTGTCGGTGGAACTGCGCGTACAAGCGGTAGTAGTGGTCCTTATTCTGATGAGACGTTTAATGGAGAGTTGCAGATACTAATTGAATTTTAAATTTATGTTATTTTAAGTGGAGTTTTTAATTATGAAGAAATTTTTATGCAGTTTATTTTTGGGGATGCTTTTTTGTGCCTCGTTGGTAGGTTTTAAGGTGCCTGATGCGAGTGCGGATATGCTTATTGTGCCAACACAGGTGGTGTTTGAGGGGCGAGAGCGTTTTCAATCTGTTACTCTGGTTAATACAGGCGGTAAGACAAATTCATATGAGCTTGGCTGGGAGTTTTTTGACATGCAAGAGGGGGTTGGCGCTTATAAAATGATAGATAAGCCATCTACTGATTTTGACCTATCTAAGCATGTGGTTTTTGCGCCAAGGCGAGTAACATTGTTGCCTGGTGCAAAGCAGAAAGTGCGTCTTGCTCTGCGTCGCCCACCAGAAATTCCTGATGGTGACTACCATGTTCATTTTAAGTTTAGGTCAGTTCCAAATGATGATGATTTAGACATAGATAATAAAGGTCAGGGGGCTTCTATGGGGGTTGGGATAGCTGTAAGTTATGCGATTCCTGTAGTTTTGCGCTCTGGTGATATTAAAGTTCAGGCCGATATTGGTGAAATAAGCTTGGCTCGTGATGAAGTATCAGGTTTTATTAATGTGGCTGTTCCTGTGAAAAGATCTGGTGGTAACCATTCGATATTGGGGTATTTGCGAGTATATCACGTTGGTGATAATGGTAAGGAAGATCTTCTGGGCGTGGTTAGTAATGCAAATATGTTTCCAGAGATAAATAACCGTGTATTTGATGTTCACTTAACAAAGGAATTTTCAGGTGGGTCACTTAAGGTTGAACTGCGCCATTTTGATAAGAAGAATGATTTTATTTATGCAGAGCGTTCATTTGATGTTGAATGATTTTGTTGGAAGTAAATTACCTTCTGCAATGTAATTGCAGTTGTTGATGATTGAAAATATGTAGGGCAAGGTAATGTGATGTTACCTTGCTTTTTTGTCGCCCTAAAATTTTTCTATGTAGGTTCACTCATAGTTTAATGCTGGGGCATTTTTGTGTGTTTTGATAAAGGTATGTACTTTGTGGGTATGGTGCGTGTTATTTATTCAGCTTAGTGGGCAATACATCTAGCTATTAAGTATATATGCTCAATAGCGGTTAGATTG
>DAOWDF010000140.1 GCA_030639165.1 Alphaproteobacteria bacterium | reverse complement strand
GCTTCTGCTGGCGGTAATATGTCTAGCCTTCTCAAGGCGCGTTTAGAGCGCATGGCCTGTCAGTTCCCTATCGAAGATAATTACTTCGCATGGCAAGCTTTCGGACGTGGTTATGACCGCGAGAATAGAAAGGCTGTTCCTCGTTATTTACGTGAGGAAAATTACGAGAAGTTAAAGGCAAACATTGATAAGGCCAAGGTTGTTCACTGCACTATTACTGAATATCTTAACTCTCAAGGTGCGGATAGTGTTGATTGTTTTGTGTTTTTGGATGCGCAAGACTGGATGAATGAAGAGCAGCTTAACGAGCTGTGGAGCGGAGTTCTTAGCTCTGCTAAAAAAGGTGCGCGCGTTATCTTCAGAACCGCTGGTGATGTTAGCCCGCTGACTGAAGGTTTGGTTGAGGATAATCTTTCACCATGGGAATATGATGAGAGCCTTGCTGCTCCGCGTAATGAAAAGGACAGATCATCTATTTATGGTGGTTTCCATACTTATAAGCTGGCGAAGAAGAAAGCTGCGGCAAAGACAACGCCTAAGGCAAAAGACAAGGCCAAAGCAAAGCCTAAGACTAAAGCTAAAACGAAGGCCGCATAAGAATGGCAACCCAAACAGCAGAAAAGCCTAGCGAAGACCAGATCAAAACCAACATGGATAACATGTATCGCTGGACGCGCCATATTTACGATATAACGCGTAAATATTATCTGCTGGGGCGTGATGATTTGATTGCAAATATCAATGCTAACGATGGTGATATTATATGCGAAGTTGGTTGCGGGACTGCGCGTAACCTTACTAAAATTGCCAAAGCCTATCCAGAGTCAAAATGCTATGGGCTAGATGCTTCTGATGAGATGCTGAAAACCGCGCATGTTAATTTAGAGCAAGCAGGCATGGCGGAAAAGATAACGCTTAAACAAGCCTATTCGCAGTCATTCAAGCCGGATGAATTATTTGGCGTAAAATCTCCGCTCGATAAGATCGTATTCTCGTTCGCTCTGTCGATTATTCCGCCATGGCAGGAATCAATAGATCATGCGCTAGAGCTTTTGCCAGCGGGCGGGGAAATTCATATTGTTGATTTTGGTGCTCAAAAGGAACTGCCAAAAGCATTCCGCAGTTTTGTGTTTTGGTGGCTCAAGAAATTCCATGTGTTTTATAAACCTGAGATAATGAACTACCTAAAGCTCCTGCAAGCGGAGAAAAAAGGCTCGTTAGTAGTAACGCCGATGTATAAGGGCTACTCTTATAGGGCTGTTTTTAAGAAGGTTTGAAAAGATATTGCGTAATCACAAATGGCAACCCAAGAATATTCAATGTAGTGGTTGCTAACAGCGTTATAATAATTTCCTTATCAACTATAAATATTTTTCCAGTTGTAACGTTAAGATACATATTAACAAAGACATATAAACACAGAAAGACAACAATAAATCCCAACCATACAGTTACTACAAACTTCACCCAATCAAACATCTTTTCCTGAAGCTCCATAAGCTTTTCAGTCTGATCATTTTTAAGTGTATCTGCCCTATCTTTTTCAATCTCTGTTATAGTTGTTTCATTTGGGATATCTTCCAACCCTTTAACTTGAGCTGCCTGCTCCCTTATCTTTTGCAACATAGCTTGAGTTTGTACCCTAGCCTGAGAAAGTGCTTCTTCTATATCTTTGGGTGTATTACTCATCATGCTTCTGAAATATCCCCATATTTTTTTTGTATTCCTTCCCAGCTTCGTTTTTTAATATCAGCATCTTCCAAATGTGTATAATCCCCCTTAGCCCAAGCTTTAGACCATGCGCTATCATTTTCATGTGTTATCATACTAAGCTTCCAAGCATCACAATGTTTGTAATTATCCCAGATTGCAGAAATAATATCATGCACGTCCTGATCATCTGTGTCGACAACCGGATAACGCACCTCCATTATCTCCCCTGTCTTTTCATTTATTTCAGCACTACTTGCAAAACAATCAATAGCACCCCTACCATACATTTGAAATTGATAGTACACGGAAGGTATAACTGGGCCGTGCTTCCAAGCACGTATGGGTTCATCAAATAATTTTCGATCTTGTAAGGCAAGTGTCCAACCATAAACAAAATACAAAAGCTTCAACAATTTCATTGGAGAAATTTGTACTTCATCTTCCTTGGCTAGCCACAAAATATTATTTGCGATTGCCGCAGGCTCATATTTTTGACATTTCTTGTTGCCTGTCATAAAATTTCCTTTTAAAATTATAAAAAAATTGCAACAATAACGCTCACAATTTGTTCATGTTTTGTTGTTTTATATAGATATAAAATTAATAGTGCAAATGAAATGTTATTGATGCTCATTATAGCACCTTCCCAACTCAATTACTAACTATAAAACCACTCTTTACATCTGCTCCACAGATAAAATAAGAAGAGCACCTCTGTTACCCTAAACCAACCTATGATCCAAAAGTTTTTGGAAGACTCTCATACCCGCAACATTATCAGGCGCATCTTCTTTCAAGGACACCCAGTTATATAAATCAGGGTCGCTATTGCAGAGT
>DAOWDF010000094.1 GCA_030639165.1 Alphaproteobacteria bacterium | reverse complement strand
GTATCAAAAAAGGATAACAGGGAGCCTGCGAACACAGAGAGTGCTTTGTTTTCGAAGGCGCGTGCATCATATAATCACTAGAATTTGATTGCATGTGGGTAAGATTTTATCCTATCCCTGAATTTATAAAGCCAAGCATCACAGCTTGGCTTTAGTCTTTTGAATTTACTTTATTACATCGTTACTGCGTCGCTACCGTATTAGAATACGCCAACGCTCCTTGTGCTAAAGTAAATTCATGTGACTATACGTATAAAATTATTATGGTTATAGTTATCTGGTTGGTTATTCAGCTAGTCTTATCTTTAAATGCGCATAAATCATTAACTGGGCATTTCGCGCATTTTGGTGTGCGAGCTTTACAGGTATAGCGTCCCAGTAAGATTAACCAATGATGAGCGTGAAGGGCATATTCTTCTGGCACAACTTTTAGTAGGGCTTGCTCTACTGCGTCAGGGTTTTTACCCTTGGCTAGTTTTGTACGGTTGGAAACGCGAAAAATATGGGTGTCTACGGCCATTGTTGGCTGCTTAAATGCAACGTTTAGCACTACATTTGCAGTTTTACGGCCAACACCAGGGAGCGACATTAGCTCCTCACGCGTGTTTGGTATTTTGCCACCATGCTCATTAACCAGTATTTCTGCCATAGCGATAACATTTTTGGCCTTGTTATTATAAAGGCCAATGGTTTTGATATGTGATTTAAGTTGATCAATGCCCAAATCCAGCATTTTTTGCGGCGTATCTACTTTTGTGAAGAGGTTTTTCGTAGCCTTGTTAACTCCAACATCAGTGCTTTGTGCGGAGAGGGTAACGGCCACCAGCAATGTGTAAGTATTTGTATATTCCAAATCACTTTTTGGCTCAGGATCAATTGCGTGTAGGCGTTTGAAAAATTCGTGAATATTATCTTTGTTCATGGTAAATAGATATAGTCTTTTGAATTGATTTTATTGCATCGTTACTCGTCGCTTATGTAGATTTTACTACACTGCGCTCCTCGTGTCTTGTGCTAAAATAAATTCATGTGACTATAGTAGGATGGGGGAGTTGCATCATGGAAAAAATAACTTATGGATTTTATAAGTCTCAATTTGGTGAGATGATTATAGCTCGTAGCGAGCAAGGGGTTTGCTGGCTTGGTTTTATGGTGGATGGCTATAAAGGTAATGGTTATGAGCGCATGGTAGAGCATTTTGATGGCTCTGATTTTGCCAAAGCAGATGTTAATGATGTGGGTGATGAAATTATTGCAGCATGGGAGCAGGGAGGACTTGCTGGTATTAACCTTGATCTACGTGGCAGCGAGTTTCAAAAGGCCGTTTGGCTGGCCTTGATTGAAATTCCAAAAGGTGAGACTAAATCTTATGGTGATATTGCGGAGTTAATTGGTAAGCCCAAGGCCATGCGCGCGGTAGGCAGTGCGGTAGGCGCAAATCCAGTATCATTGATTGTGCCATGCCATAGGGTTGTGCAAAAATCTGGAGCTATTGGTAATTATGGTTGGGGCGTGGATTTAAAGCGTAATATTTTATCCGCAGAAGGCTTGTCGTTCTAAATATCAAGCACATCGCGCATGGAATATAGACCCGCTTCTTTGTTTTCGCTCCATATAGCAGCTCTTAGCGCCCCTTTTGCAAATAGGCTGCGGTTTGTTGCTATATGAGAAAGCTCAATGCGCTCACCTTCACCGTAGAAAAATGTTGTATGCTCGCCGACAACATCTCCGCCACGAGCCACTGAAAAACCGATTTTGCCTTTTTCACGCGCGCCAATTTGACCGTGTCTGTTATAGTCGGCTAAATTTTCTAGGCTGTTTCCGCGTCCCGTTGCGGCCGCTCTTCCGATGGCGAGAGCTGTGCCAGATGGGGCATCAACTTTATATTTATGGTGAGATTCAAATATCTCTATATCCCAATCAGGGGCAAGGCGAGCAGCAGCTTGCTCAACGAGTGCTAAAAGTAAATTAACGCCAACGCTCATATTTGCAGCATAAATTATAACAGTTTCTTCTGCTGCCTCTTGCAGAATAGCTTCGTCTTCTTTGGTGAGACCAGTTGTGCCGACTATTAGAGTTTTTTTGTGCTTAGATGCTAGTTTTGCGTGATTTAGCGTGCCTTCAGGAAGGGTGAAATCTATGATTACGTCAGATTTTTCAAATAGCTCATCTTCATTATCCGTTATGAAAAAGTCTGTGTCTTCATCGGTTATATTGCGCGCGGATCCTCCTGCTAATTCAAGGTCGTGGATGTTCCAATCACCGGAGGTTAGCTCGGAGATAATAGTTTTTCCAACGCGGCCATTGCAGCCTACAATACCTATCTTCATAATACTAATACCTCTTTTTGTCTGGAGCTGCTTCATTTATATGATAAAGCATTAACATACTCGTCGTTATTAATTCATTGATTAGTTTAAAATTTGAATATGTAACTATGTTTCCTATTCACTTAAATCGTCCCAAAACTCACGAATTTTTTTGAAAAAACCGCTGGATTCTGGAGAGTTTTTACCAGCATGCTTACCTTCATTCATGGATTTATCTAAATCCTTCATAAGATTTTGTTGTTTCTTATTCAAGCTTACAGGAGTTTCAACAAATATTTCAATATACATATCGCCACGTGAACTAGAGCGCAGCATGCTCATTCCTTTTCCTTTTAAGCGGAACTGCTGTCCGGTTTGTGTGCCAGCAGGGATTTTTACACTAGCCCGTGAGCCTTCTATTGTCGGAACTTCTATTTCTCCGCCAAGTGCAGCTCGCGTTATTGTAATTGGCACACGGAAACGTAAATTAGCGCCGTCGCGTCTGAATAATTTGTGTGACCTAACATTAAGCATGAAATAAAGGTCGCCATCT
>DAOWDF010000332.1 GCA_030639165.1 Alphaproteobacteria bacterium | reverse complement strand
TATGTAATTTCTCTACAAACCCATCAACTGACTCTTTTGGAATAATATCATCACGCTCACCATGCATTACCAAGCCAGATGTCGGGCATGGCGCAAGAAATGCAAAATCCTCCGTATGAGCGGGTGGAGCAATAGATACAAACCCTTCAATCTCTGGACGACGCATCAATAGCTGCATCCCGATAAGAGCGCCAAAAGAAAAACCACCAACCCAAACATATGGAGTATTAGGGTTTACTTCCATCATCCAGTCAAGAACTGACGCCGCATCGCTAAGCTCGCCCTCACCTTCATCATAAGTCCCTTGAGAGCGACCAACTCCACGAAAATTAAAACGCAAAGTTGAAAAACCGCGCTCCTCATACGCCTTAAACAAAGCATATGTAATTTTATTGTTCATAGTGCCGCCATGCTGCGGATTAGGATGCAAAATCAATGCTAAAGGAGCATCTTTTACCTTAGAATGTGAATAGCGCGCTTCAAGACGTCCAGCAGGACCAGTTAAAATAACTTCAGGCATTAAAAAACCTCTTCATTAATAAATAAATTTTTATATTTTAAATACAATATTAAAGAGCAATATAAATCCAGATAGACAATGGACGGTGCTTCATTTAAATTGTTATGAACTTTATATTGAATAATTGAACATAAGTCCATAAAATTCGTATAAGTGCTTGAAAAACAATGTGGATAATAAAACAGCAGCGCACGAATCATGTCGTGTAAGCGAGAATAGAAAACACTAAAATGGAACGTATTTACCTAGATTATAATGCCAGCGCCCCCCTACTACCCGAAGCTTGGGAAGCCATGGCGCAAATACTACAGCCTGAAACAGCATACAACGCCTCTTCTACGCACCATTTCGGCCGCATTGGACAAAAAGCCATTAATGATGCACGCCTTAAGGTAGCAAATTTAGTTGGCGCCACCCCCAATCAAGTTATATTTAATAGTGGCGCAACTGAGGGTAACAATACAATCCTCAATCATTTCAGCAAAAGCTATCCTGATGATACAATCCTAATCTCTGCAATAGAGCACCCATCAATATCATATGCTCTAAACCACCTAAATAATGTGAAAACAATACCCGTAGATAAACATGGGGTTATCCGCGTAGATGCACTAGAAGAACTGCTCCAAAACAATAAGGTTTCACTGGTTTCATGCATGTTCGCCAACAATGAAACTGGTGCAATACAAAACGTTTCGGATATATCTGAGCTAGCACATAAACATGGAAGCCTATTCCATTGCGACGCTGCGCAAGCAGCAGGACGTATCCCCATAGATATAAAGGATAAATCAATAGACTTCCTAACTATATCGTCACATAAAATCGGTGGGCCGCAAGGGGTTGGCGCGCTTATCATTGGGATATGTGGACAGTCACCTGCCCTTATTTTCGGCGGAGGACAGGAAAAATATCTACGCGCTGGAACGCAAAATGTAGCAGGAATAACAGCCTTTGGCGCAGCATCAGAATATACCTTAAAAAACACGAGTAAATACAAAAAACTGGAACAGCTCAGAGATAAATTAGAACACAAACTCAAAGAGATATCACATGACATTATAATTCACAGTGAGGAAGCCCAACGCCTGCCAAATACATCCCTATTCAGCGCCAAGGGCATAAATGCCCAAAGTGCGCTAATGGCGCTAGACCTCGAAGGAATCGCCGCAAGTGGTGGCTCAGCCTGCTCCAGCGGCTCAATCAACCCAAGCGACACATTAAAGGCTATGGGTTTAAATGAAGAAATTGCATCAAGTGCCTTGCGTGTTTCAATGGGCTGGGCTACGAAAGACAGTGATCTTGACGCATTCTTATGCGCATGGGAAAAATTATACTCTAGAATTAAATAGAGAATACAAAAGGGAAAAAAATGCCAACGATCAGAGTAATACAAAAAGATGGCTCAGAGAAAGTTATTGAAGCAGAAAGCGGTAATTCCCTGATGAATATTCTGCGTGATGCCGAATTCGAAGCTGTCGAGGGCGTATGCGATGGAGCCATGGCCTGCGCTACATGTCATGTCTATGTCCACCCAGATTGGGCCGATAAAATTGAAGAAGAAGGCGAAGAAAAAACCGAAGACGAGGAAGACATCCTTGATATGGCCTTTGATATAGAGGACGCATCACGTCTTGGCTGCCAAATCCGCATGAGCGATAAACTTGACGGTATAATAGTTGCCATTCCCGGCGCTAAAATAGATTGGTAACAGGCACATGATACGCCACATTGTAATGTTCAGCGCAAAAGAACCTACCGATATAGATACCATCTATAACGGCCTTAAAATGCTGGAAAATATAGAAGGCAACTGGACATTAAATATATCTAAGAACACAAAGCAAGATCAAATATCCAACGATATTGATGTAGTGGTATACGGTGAATTTCCAGACAAAGAGGCACTTGAAACCTACAAATCACACCCTGTTTATAACGATACTATTAAAATTGTACGCCCTCTTCGCGACAAGCGCATTGCGGTTGATATACCAGCCTAATAAGGTTAACATTAACCACTCGTAGCGAATTAAATTTAAGGACACATAAACCTTGCCAGCCTCAACACATGATAAACAACAACCCTACGACCTAAGCAATTTCACTGTAATGCTGGTCGAAGATTCTACTTATATGCAAACACTAATAGCTGAAATGCTTAAAGTTTTTCGTGTTGGAGATATTGTCGCATGCTCCAATGTCAAGGAAGCCTGCGAACTTCTTACCATTATGCAAGCCCGTACAAAAAGCCGCTACGTCAACAGCGTAGACATTATCCTAACTGACTGGCTTATGCCAAAAGAAGGCGGCGAAGTTTTACTTAAATGGATCAGAGAAAATGAGCAAGAATCCATTAGTTTCCTTCCTGTAGTAGTAGTTAGCGGCTACACGACAGAAAAGCTAACTCATGTAACACGTGATCTCGGTGCAAATGAAATACTTGTAAAACCGATATCTAGTAAACTTCTTGCCTCTCGTATATGCTCAGTAATAGATAGCCCCCGCCCATTCATCCAAACAAGTGACTTTTTTGGACCTGACCGCAGAAGACAGGACACAGCGTTCAAGGGTTCAGATCAACGATCTAAGAACCAAAATGTAATAGAGATGAAATCATGAGTACATCTAACAATAACGACGATAAGTCAGTAAAGATATACAAGAACAAAAACAGGCTCAAAGACAAGCTAGGGGTTCGCATACCTACGAATGAGCCCGGCCATATTGATCCCGAGATTATTGACGAAGCACAAGCCATCATAGATGAAATGTGCAAAGGCTGTGAAGAGGTCATACACGAGCACCTAGATAACTTATCATCAGCTTGGGAAGAAATGCAGAAAATTCCTGCATCTCAAGCCCGCACAGAAAAGTCTGAAGAAATATTTACGATTTCACATGAGATCAAGGATATTGCCTCACTTTGCGGATATAATCTAATTGCCCATTTCGCAGAGTCATTACGTGATTATATATCGGAAACAGCCCTTAACCTAAAAAACCAGCGCATAATTATTCAAGCTCATGTTGATGCCATGACCACAGTGCATAAAAACAGCATAAAAGATGATGGCGGCCCTATGGCTGAAGAGCTGAAGAAAATGGTGAAAATCGCTATTAATAAATACAAATAGACTAAAACTTGCCTTATAGCAGGTAAGAGCATATATTCCCTCGCATGAGCGATAATGAATTAAATTCAATGGGCATCGCAAAACCCCCTTCCGATACCCGCGTGGTCGTGGCGATGTCGGGCGGAGTAGATAGCTCCGTTACCGCCGCCCTTCTGCATAAAACCATCGGCGACCAGCTCGTCTGCATATTCGTCGATAACGGACTTCTGCGGAAAAACGAGGCCGAAGAGGTAGTCTCGATGTTCAAGGGCCATTTCAAGATGGACCTGCATGTTGTCAACTGGGGGCAAAAGTTTCTTGAGAAACTCACCGGTGTTGCCGACCCGCAGCAGAAACGTAAAATAATCGGAGCCGAATTCATCGAGGCATTCAAATCCGAG
>DAOWDF010000050.1 GCA_030639165.1 Alphaproteobacteria bacterium | reverse complement strand
TGATCGCACGGCACATATTAAAGCATGATGTTAAATTGGTTTGCAAAACATCATTCCAGTTTTCCAGTGCCATTTTGTGCAGCACTCCATCGCGCGTAATGCCTGCGTTATTAACAAGAACTCCGACCTCGCCGAATTCGCTTTCAATTCGCTCCATCACTGCTTGGCATTGATCAAAATCAGCTACATTAACCTTAATAGCTTCACACTCGGTTTCATTACGAAACCTTTCTGCTGCTTCATCGTTACTTTGGTAAATTGCAACAACGGTGTAACCATCATTTTTTAATGCTTTAGATATAGCTCTACCAATACCGCGAGTTCCGCCTGTTACTACTGCTACTTTTGACATTTTTATAATCTCCTTATAATAAATTAATAGTTGTTCCAATTTGTTTTTGCACTAGGCACTAGGAGCAAGGGCGTATAATTATACGGTTGCGACGTAGTAACAACGTGCAAAGACTAAGTGAGACAACTTAACGTTCTAGGCACATGGCAATACCCATGCCGCCGCCTATACATAGAGTTGCTAAACCTTTATTTACGTCTCTGCGTTTCATTTCATGCAGCAATGTTACAAGAACCCGTGTTCCTGATGCGCCAATTGGGTGACCCAGTGCAATTGCACCGCCATTTACATTGGTTTTTTCAGGGTTAAAGCCAGCCTCATTTACAACGCATAATCCTTGCGCCGCGAATGCTTCATTTGCCTCAACCAGATCAAGATCAGACACGCTCCAGCCTGCCTTTTCCAAAGCAGATGCAGATGCAGGAATTGGCCCCGTGCCCATAAGAGCAGGATCAACGCTGCGCTGCGCCCATGACTTGATAGTGGCTAGTGGTTCAAGTGACCGCTTTTCTGCTTCGGATTTACGCATAAGAACCACTGCGGCTGCACCATCATTGATGCCTGATGCATTTGCCGCGGTTACCGTACCATCTTTTTTAAATGCTGGCCTAAGCTTTCCTAAACCTTCTGCCGTTACACCAGCACGTGGAAATTCATCCGCGTCAACCGTAATGGTTTCTTTTCTTTTTTTGACTTCAACAGGAACAATCTCATCCTTGAACTTGCCTGCGTTAATTGCGGCCTCAGCCTTATTTTGTGAACCTGCTGCAAATTCATCTTGTTGCTCACGAGTGATGCCGTATTTATCCGCAATATTCTCCGCAGTGATGCCCATGTGATAATCATTGAAGCTATCCCAAAGACCATCAAGTACCATTGTGTCTTTCATGGATGCATCACCAAATTTAACCGCTTCACGCAAATGCATGACATGAGGAGACATACTCATATTCTCCTGACCGCCCGCGATAACTATATCTGCGTCACCTGATAATATTGATTGAACGCCAAGGGCTACACTACGCAAGCCTGAACCACAAACCTGATTGATTGTTAGGCCAGTAGCATCAACCCCTGCATTTAGTGCGGCTTGACGCGCAGGGTTTTGACCACATCCTGCGGTAAGAACCTGCCCCATAATAACGTCATTAACATCTGATGCATCTAGCGCAGCATCGCCCAAAACGGCGCGTATAACGCACTCACCAAGTTTTGCAGCAGGGACACTAGAAAGCCCTCCGCCTAAAACACCGATAGCAGTTCTTTTTGCTGCAACAATTACAATAGGATCTTCCATAGATTTCCTTGTCATTTTTTATTTTTGAATATAACTGCAACATATCCCCAATTGAAAAATTTTCAAGCACAAATATTATTATTTTGCTGCAATAATTAATTTATTGTTCAGTTCATGTGCCAATCAAAAATAGGTTGCCATACAGTCTCAATTGCTTTGCTGCCGACAATTAGCCCCACATGCCCGCAGTCAAGCTCGATAATATCAAGTGATGCGCTGCCAAGGCTTTCTTTTATGTTAGTCGCACATTTAAACGGAACCAAACGGTCTGACTTTGATGCAACAATTAGAATATCCGCGTCAATTTCTGTGGTATTTATATGCTGACCAGCAATATGCAGATCACCTTCATATAGCTTGTTACCTATGAACCATTCCTGAATACAGTGCTGTGCAATTTTGGCGGGGATATCAACGCCATTATTAAGCCAATCCTCGACCGCAACGAACAACTTCGCGCCAACGCTACTCTGATCCATTGATGCGAAGCGTATGAATTTTTGCGCTGACCCATTAGGGTCTAGGCTTGCAAACAATGCCGCGACCCACTCAGACGGTAGGCAGCCCCCGCCCTCGATTACAGGCATGATTTGTGGTGACCATATACGCACATTACGCGCCAAAGGTGATGGCTTGGTTTTAAAGTCCCACGGGGTAGCAAGCAAAGTCATGCGCCTTATATGATCTGGTGCAAGGCAATATGCAGGTAATAGCAGCGTGCCGCCCATACAATAACCCAGAACATCTATCGGGCCACCATGTATTTCCGCAACACCATGTATCGCATTGCACAGAACTTCGCCAATTAGCGCATTAATATCAATGTTGCCTTCTGCATCTTGAGTAAAGTCACCCCAATCTAGCAAATATGTTTCAATGCCCATCTGATTAAACCAGCGTAGCATTGAGCGCTCCTCTGATATATCGAGGATATTGGCTTTATTAATTAAAGACGGGACTAGAAGCAAAGGTGTATCGCTTATATATTTACGCTCTCCCTTTAAGACAGGAGCCTTAATACTCACCCCGCCCTCACTCCATATGGTTCGTGTTGGCAATTCCTCAGGTATGAACGGGTGTTTCTGGTACATCTGAATGCCGCGCATCATCTGCACCGCGTCATGCTCGGATATGCTATGTGAGAAGCTTGAGGCATAGTTATGTATGCCGCTCATATTTGCTGCTATCATACCTAAATGCACTGGTAGAGGGTGCGGGCCACTGCGCATAAAACCTAGTCTTTCCCTATAACTTTAGCGCAGCATAGAAAAAATATTGCACTTTTTCTACCTAATACTTTATTTAATTTTATTTTTGTGCATAATGGAATTATTCAAACATTACAGAACTTAACGTTGAAGGTGCAACATGGCCAAAGAAACTAATGGCAAGAATGAGCCAACTGTTATTAAAAAATATGCTAATCGTAGACTTTACGATACAGGAAGAAGCAGCTATGTCACGCTGGATGACTTGTGTGAAATGGTGCAAGAGGGTCATAACTTTGTTGTCATTGATGCAAAAACGGGTGAAGACTTAACCCGCGGTGTTCTTACTCAAATTATAGCTGACCAAGAAGTCAGCGAAGAGACTTTACTGCCGACTAGTTTCCTACGTACACTGATTGGCTTTTACGGCAATAATGCACAGACGATGCTGCCTAGCTACCTTGAGCAAACGATGAAACTATTCGAGCAAAACCAAGAACAGATGCAAGAGCAAATTACCAAGTCATTGGATAATATCCCTGGCATGGATAGCATGTTTTCACAGCAAAAAAATCTTGAAGAACTTACTCGCAGAAACATGGAAATGTTCGAAAATGCGATGAAGATGATGACCCCGTTTAATATTGGCGGAACAGATGAAAAATCAGCATCTAAAGAAACAGATTAAGTGATATAGATAATTACTATATTAGCAGAAGCATTAACCCTCGCATAATCATGTTGAGGGTTTTGTTTTATTACCTGTTCGAAATTAACTTTAGTCTTGCTTTTAATTCCTGATTTTCTAGCAATAAAGAAACCATGCCATCATCTTCACTATCATCAGAATCTTTATCTACGCTAAACTCTTCTTCACCCCGTTGATAAGCGGAACGATCGTCTTCTATGTTATTAATTTTATTTTGATAGTCACGTATTTTAGCACGATATTTTGATATATCATCATTACTACGCGCCCTGCCCTGATCATTATAAGCTCTGTCTTGATAATCCCTATCATGGCCACCTCGTATTGAGCCTCTGCGGTCATCGTTGCTATATCCACCAGCAGCTATATTTGGAGCTCTTCTTTTCTCCTGATTGGCCTTAATATACTTGTCACGCTTAGCTATATCACTTTGCAGTATCTTGTTACGTACAAAAAGCTCCTTAGCTAGTAGAATGCTTGTCTCACTATCTTTTTCAGCTTTCTTAAGTTTTTGCTGCATAGATATATTTTCACTGAGTAATTTTTTATTTTTTTTACCTGAGCCGTCTGCGGATCTAAGTGCTTCATTTTGTGCGCTAATAGTATCGCGCAAACTTTGGTTCTGATCCTTTAATGCTTTTATGCCCATGCTGTCGGAGCTAACATTTCCTGAAGTTTGCTTACTAACCTTAGCCTTAAGATCTTTATTATTAATTTCCAGCTGCTCTATTTTTGATTGCAGGATTTGTATACCATCAGACCCATCTGTTTGCGTAAGAACCCTATTTAGTGCGTTTTGTAATCTTTTATTTTCTGAAGCAAGTGACGTGATCGTAGAATCATTACTATAAGCAGAATCTGATGCCTTCGTGGCGGCGCGTAATTGAGACACACTATTGCGCAGCGCTTCATTTTCTCTTTCCAATTTATATATTTCAGCGCGTAAATAAACGGCGCCCTGATTTTGGGCATCAAGAGATTGCTTACCCAACTCTGTTTCGTGAACAATAGTCGGAGCAAAAGAACCCTTATCCACCGCCACAGCAGAAC
The DNA here is from genome assembly GCA_030639165.1 of Alphaproteobacteria bacterium. Classification (GTDB taxonomy): domain Bacteria; phylum Pseudomonadota; class Alphaproteobacteria; order Micavibrionales; family Micavibrionaceae; genus UBA1672. The sequence goes on along the minus strand of DAOWDF010000050.1, from coordinate 290 downwards.
CCAAGGGGACTAATATTAAAACTGATATGATTGAAGTTAATTTACGCATAATTGTAACTCTAGCATCTAAATTTATAATTTAATAAAGATGAGTGATCTAATTAAAGCTTATCAACGACTTTATTCATTAATATGTGCAAGTGATGCTTCCAAGAACTGGTCAAGATCACCATCAAGCACGCTCTGAGACTGTGATGTCTCGACGTTAGTGCGTGCATCCTTGACCATTTGATAAGGGTGCAAAACATATGACCTTATCTGATGTCCCCAGCCAATATCGGTTTTATCAC
>DAOWDF010000018.1 GCA_030639165.1 Alphaproteobacteria bacterium | reverse complement strand
TTGCTGAAGATTCCCTGAATTCTGCGGGGTACTGCTTGTATTTCCTTGATGACATTTTTTCTATTCCTTATTTTAGACTTTTATAACTTTTCTGTCCGGAATAGTGTAGCCACATCATTATCCTGCGGGGTCATTCTATGAACCCTGTATTCCTGTACTTTAGCTGATGTAACGTCTGATATAGCCAAATTTCCAAAGAACGGGTTTAGATGAACTCGCAAGCGTATCGCATGGCCTTCCACCCACTTAGGGCTACGCTGGCCTTCGGTTATTACCCCATATTCTTTTAGAAACTGGTCTGCGACTTGCTTAAAGGTCTTTTCATCCTTTAATAATCCTGCGCGAGATTTCCCTCGTAATTCTAAATACCAGTCCTCGGCAAACTGTTTTGCATGTTGGAGACTTTCTTCTTTTGTGCTTTTACGACGATTTTTACCCTGAATAAATGCACTGCATTGCCAATAGTTACTTCTCGGCCGTTTAAAAACATGGACTTTACCGCCCATAATCGTGTGCTGAATCTCTGTCATTTTCCTTCCCCTTGTTAGTGCGCAAAAGTGCGTAACAAATGCGTAAGGGGTATTATGGCACAAAACAAAAGGCTTACCAAGCGGTAAGCCTTTGTTATTATTGGTTGCGGGGGTAGGATTTGAACCTACGACCTTCAGGTTATGAGCCTGACGAGCTACCGGACTGCTCCACCCCGCGTTACCTAATAATCTGAGCATAAAATAGACATGCCTCTTGAATGGATGGCAAGTTATATCCTTGTGTGACGCCAAAAGCAAGGGTTTATAATAAAAAACCTGTAATGCGGGTGTTTTTTTATATTTTAGGGAGCTTTTCTATCCTCATTACCCCTAATCATCATTGACTTACAGCGATTTTGATTTACTTTCTAGGTAATATGATATTAATAAACATTAATGGCGTGCAAGCAGAGCTGGATAGCTCCATTAGCGTTAGTGATCTGCTCATTAAGCAGGGTTATGGCGACAAGTTGGTGGCCGTTGCTGTCGGTGGTTCTTTTGTGCCCAAATCTTTGTATGATAATACGATTATAAATAATGAAGATGATGTTGAAATAGTAGCGCCGATGCAGGGCGGTTAGGCGGTAACATGGAAGATATCTTTAAAATCGGGGGAGAGCAGCTTTCATCTCGGCTGTTTTTGGGCAGTGCCTCATACCCGTCGCTATCAGAATTACGCAAATCAATAGAAGCAGCGCAGCCTGGCCTTATAACAGTGTCGCTGCGCCGTGAGAGCTCGGCAGGAAAAGGGCAGGAATTTTGGGATATTATTAAGGGATTTGATATTCCTGTGCTGCCCAATACCGCTGGGTGCTATAACGCAAGAGAAGCAATCACCACTGCGGAAATGGCGCGTGAAATATTCGAAACGAACCGCATCAAATTGGAAGTTATTGGCGATGATTATACACTGCAACCTGACCCTTACGGCTTGCTGGAGGCTACAGAAGAATTGTTAAATAAAGGCTTTGAGGTCTATCCGTATATGACTGATGATCTTGTGCTTGCGCAAAGGTTGGTAGATTTGGGGTGTGATATTTTAATGCCTTGGGGTGCGCCAATTGGTTCGGGACGGGGGCTTAATAACATATATGCTCTTAAGCAACTTCGCGCGCGTTTCCCTGACAAGACATTGGTTATAGATGCTGGTCTTGGGGTGCCTTCACACGCGGCGCAGGCTATGGAGCTTGGTTATGATGCTGTGCTGCTTAATACTGCTGTGGCCAAGGCAGGTGATCCGCCTCTTATGGCTGGCGGGTTTGCTAAAGGCGTGGAAGCGGGTAGGGCGGCTTACTTATCGGGAGCAATTGCCCGCCAAGAGCACGCAACGCCATCTACCCCATTGCTCGATAAGCCTTTTTGGCATCAAGCCCAAAAATAAATATTACTTTACTATATTGTATTTTTCGCAAAAACCTTTAGATTAGCCACTATGACAGGGCTTAGAAACCCTTAAAAGTATACATTGGCTTAGTATTTATAACCTCCAAGCCCTCTCTTATGTTGAGAGGGCGGCGGAATACAATACCGCTTTGTGCGGGAATACGTCGCGCACTGACTTTTAGGTGTTTCTAACCTCTCAGCACCATTTGAGCTGAAACCCTGTCTTTATTTTTGAAGGGGGCAGTCAAATGAATGTTAGCATATTTAATACTTATAGTTTTGTATTATCGAATAAAGAAGAACAGCTTACTATTATAGATGCATGCAAAGCTAAAGAAGGTTTTGCAGCTATAGAATTTAATCCAAAAATGACACCATATGATTTGCTCGCTGTTCTCAAAGTATTTCAAAATATCCTTAGTGCCGCTATAGACGATCTTGAAAAAGAAGGCCGCTAGCTTATTCAGGTGAAGGCGCGATAGCTATAAAATAAAACTTAGATATGGTTATAGACTATCCTATATATTTAGGTGTGAAAGATACAGGGCAATTGAGCCAAATAAAAAAGTTCCTATAAGCCATTTCCAGTTATTTAGCCAAAAGGCTTTTAATATTGAAGAGCAAGAGGCCTTTGGCGGAATTGGAAAAGATTGTATTCCGTTTTGCGCATCTTCATATTCATTAATGGCAAAATTTGCTGCATTTACTTTGTGGCTATATGAAATACGACCAGAGGCAATATCTTGTTTTAAATAGTTTATATTTCCTTCTTTAATTTGTTGCCTATATTTTTTCAGAGCTTCATCAAATTTATCAGTCATAAATTTTACCATTAATTTATCATTTCTCTAGACCTGACACTATAATTGTAAAAGCATGGAGTCAGGCAATACACTATCGATTCCAATAACATTGCGGCTATGTATAAAAGGTGTGCGAGAAATAGGCAGTAAAAAACTAAGCGGCTTTCTGGGATTTTTCGTTATCCATGCCCTCGATGATAAGGGACTTAGCTTTCTCAGAGCCTTCCCAACCTTGCATCTTGACCCATTTACCTTTTTCAAGGTCTTTGTAGTGGGTAAAGAAATGCTCAATCTCGTCCAGTAAAATTTTCGGCAAGTCGCTATATTCTTTGATATCCGCGAACATTGGGTGAGTTTTATCGACGGGAACGGCTAGGATCTTTTCATCCTGACCGCCATCATCTTCCATTACTAGTACGCCAACTGGGCGCGCTGCGATTACTGCTCCTGGTAATATAGCGTGCTGCGCATAAACAAGCACATCAACCGGATCACCATC
>DAOWDF010000316.1 GCA_030639165.1 Alphaproteobacteria bacterium | reverse complement strand
TGCCGCGGCAACTTTATCATTAATCAGCTCATTGGCAGTTTTAGCATCGGGAATACGCAAAAGTGCCTCGGCTAGGCACATTAATGCTAGACCTTCATCACTGTTAAGTGAAAATTCCTGTAAGAAAGCTTCTAGTTGTCCGCCCTTGCTTTTTTGTGCGCGTATTTGTTCAATAAGGTTGATGGCAGTATCTTGAACATCTTTGGCATCTTTATCGCTCCAACTAAGAAAATCCAACAGCTCTTTGACCACTTCATTTTCATCTTTGTAGAGATATGTTGAAAAAGGATAAATCATATCTTCATAATAGCATGAGAAAGCTGGAAATTCTGCTTTTTTACCATTATATTCAAATTATGAGTGATCAACAGCAAATACCACTGAGCAATGTTCCAGAATTTTCTGTGTCCGAGCTAGCCTTTTCCTTGAAACGCACGATCGAGGATAATTTTTCACGTGTACGTGTGCGGGGCGAGCTTTCACGCGTATCTATCCCTAAATCAGGCCACATGTATACCAGTCTTAAAGATGATAAATCGGTTATAGATGCTGTGTGCTGGAAGGGAGTTTTGTCGAAGCTAAGTATTAAGCCGGAAGAAGGGCTTGAGGTTATATGTATTGGGCGTATAACCACTTATCCTGCGCGTTCTAATTATCAATTAATTATTGAATCGATGGAGCTAGCTGGTGAAGGCGCTCTACTTAAAATGCTCGAAGATCGTAAGAAAAGGCTAGCAGCAGAAGGGTTATTTGAGGCTGATAGAAAGAAAGCTATTCCTTTTATTCCGCATAAAATAGGTGTTGTTACTTCGCCTACTGGGGCAGTCATTCGCGATATTCTTCATAGATTAGCCGATAGATTTCCGCGTGATGTGATGGTTTGGCCAGTTAAAGTGCAGGGTGAGGGCGCTTCGCAAGAAGTCACAAATGCGGTTAATGGCTTTAACTCAATGCCACCTAATACGCGACCTGATCTTATTATAGTGGCGAGAGGTGGGGGATCACTAGAAGACTTAATGCCGTTTAATGAGGAGAATGTTGTGCGCGCGGTGGCGGCTAGCGATATTCCTGTGATTTCGGCAGTAGGGCATGAAACCGATACTACATTGGTTGATTATGCCTCAGATTTGCGCGCTCCAACCCCAACAGGGGCAGCAGAAATGGCTGTACCCATGCGGATGAATTTGCTTGCTCAGGTCGTTGATAATGAAAAAAGGTTAATCAGTGGAGTTGGTCGCTTACTCTCTGAAAACCGTCATAAATTAGAGGCTGCATCAGCAAGATTAGGTAATCCTGATCAATTATTCGAGCTTAAAACTCAGCATATTGATCGTGCAAATGACCGTCTTGAACATAGCTTTAAAAGTTATATTGCGCGTAAAACCAATGAGTTTACACACCATTCTGCTAGGCTTTTACATCCAGTAAGCCAGATTAAGATAGCAGCGAATGCGCTTAACCGTTGGTCGGAGCAATTAGATAATTGTAAAATGCGTGGTTTGGATAATAAGAGGCGCACGCTTACGCAATTGCATGAAAAGCTGGAACTCTTATCCTTTGAGAATGTATTGAAACGCGGATATGTGGTTGTGCGTGATGAAAATAATAGGCCAGTTACGTCTGCAGGTCTTCTTTCGCAAGGTCAGGCAGTAGATTTACAGTTTATGGCTGATAAGAGGGTGGGAGCAGTTATTAATAATAGTGAGGTAGTTAAAAGTAAGACTCCTAAGAATATAGCTGGTAAAACTGATAAAAAAACAGATCAGGGCTCTCTATTTTAGTTTCTATATTGAATAATTTCCCATCTAGGCATACAATATATGTATGAGGATATTATATCACTTTTGGTTGCACCCTTTTTCACGCAAGGTCAGGATGGCTTTGACTGAGAAAAACTTACCCTTTGATTTAAGGTTAGAAAAAACATGGGAGCGCAGAACCGAGTTCTTAGCGATGAACCCTGCAGGCGATTTACCATTACTAGTGGAGCAAGACGGAACGATATTATCTAACTCGCAAGTTATCTGTGAGTATCTTGATGAGGTATATCCAGAAATTAATCTTATTGGTTATGATCCCGTGCAGCGCGCAGAAACTCGTAGGCTTGTAAATTGGTTTGATCATAAGTTCAATCGTGAAGTAACAGAAAATCTTGTCGGTGAGAAATTTATGAAGGCTCTACTTAATATGGGTGAGCCGCATGGACCTTCCGTGCGCGCGGGGCGTGCAAATATACATTATCACCTTGATTATATTGGGTTTTTGACAGAAAGACGTGTGTGGCTTGCTGGTGATGCATTTTCTTTGGCAGATATAGCAGCCGCGTCACATATATCTGCGGTTGATTATCTTGGTGATGTTCCATGGGAGCAGCATGAGTATGCTTATCAATGGTATGAAAAAGTTAAGGCTAGATCAGGGTTTAAAGATTTACTTGAAGAGCAAGTACCTAGCTTCGTTAACAGCGTATAAAGTTTTATATAAGGATAGTCAATTTGGAACATGCTGCTAAACATCTATTTTGTTTTGGTTATGGGTATAGTTGTAACTATCTAGGGCATGAGTTAATGGGGCGTGGTGGTTGGGGTGTTTCAGGCACAACTCGCGATCAATCCCGTAAAAGCGAGCTTAAAAGCCGTGGCGTTAAAGCTCACTTACTTGATGACGATATCCCATTGGCTGACCCTGTTTATATGCTCAGGGATGTAACACATATTCTTATATCAACTCCGCCATCTTCTGGGGGTGATCCAACATTTAATATGCATGCACAGGATTTGCTTAATTTGCCGAAACTTGAATGGGTCGGGTATTTATCTACTACGGGGTCTTATGGTGATCGCGGTGGCAGCTGGGTTGATGAAAGCTCGGAAGTACGGCCAACAACAAAGCGTGGATCACGACGTTTAAATGTTGAGAGGCAGTATTTATCTTTACTGAAATCGTATGGATTGCCCGTGCATATATTTCGTTTGGCAGGAATTTATGGCCCAGGGCGTAGCGCACTTGATTCTGTACGTTCGTCTGTTGCGCGGCGCATTGATAAGCCTGGTCATGTTTTTAGTCGCGTACATGTTGAGGATTTGGTGCAGGTTTTACTTGCTTCTATGTACGCTCCAAAGTCTGGTGAAGTCTATAATGTTAGTGATGACATGCCAGCGCCTAGCCATGAAGTTATTGACTATGCTTGTGCGTTATTGCGCAGGCCAGTGCCTCCGCTAATCCCTTTTGATGGTGCCAATTTAGCGCCTATAGCTTTAAGTTTTTACGCGGATAATAAACGCGTACGCAATGCTAAAATTAAGAGTGACCTTGGTGTTTCTTTAAGATACCCGAGTTATAAAGAGGGTTTGAAAGCTTGTATGGATGCAGAAGAGTACGCATCATCTTTTTTGAAAATTATATAATTTAATCTTTAATTGCAGCACTATAAGGTAAACGTACATTCACAATTGTTCCAACATCAATAGATGACTCTATGTGCAATGAACCGCCGTGAAGTTCTATCAGTTTTTTGGTAATGGAAAGCCCTAGGCCTGTACCTTCGTGTTCGCGAGTATATTGCGTTGATACTTGTTCGAAAGGTCTAAGTACTGAGGCCAGCATATTCGGAGATATTCCTATTCCTGTATCGCATACTTTCAATGAAATTTGATCTTCCATTTTACAGCATTCAATCCATACCGAGCCTTTTTCTGGTGTGAATTTAATAGCGTTTGATAAAAGATTCAGGAAAATTTGAGTTAATGCACGACGATCAGCGACAATATTAACGTCACTGTTATCAACATTACCTGTGTGCAGGACAATGTTTTGTTCTAGGGATCTGCCTATAATCATATGTGTCGCTCGGTCAATTATATCTTGAATATTTACTTCTTCGAGATCAAGCGTATGTTTACCCGCGTCAATTTTGGACATGTCGAGTATATCACTTATCAGGTCAAGTAGGTGCTTTCCGCTATCTCTTATGCTTGCAGCATATTCTACATAGTTACTATTTTCTATCCGCCCTAACATTTGGGCTTCAATCATTTCTGAGAATCCTATAATAGCATTTAGGGGTGTACGTAGTTCGTGGCTCATATTGGCAAGGAATCTGGATTTTGCGATGGAGGCTTGCTCGGATTCATCTTTTGCCTGTAGCAATTCTTGTTCATCGAGCATGCGCTGGTTCATGTCTTGCATTATGCCATATAGCGCAATTACCTCGCCATTTTCATCTTTTTCACATCGCCCTTCGCACATAATAAAGCGGATTTCTCCGTCATTGCGCAGTGCACGGAATTCCATGTCATAGTCTTTTTCTTCAATCATTGCACGTTGAAAGACTTGTATTACTCTGCCGACATCACGTTTATGAATTAGATCAGTTAGGGAGTTTATGCTTGGCTTAAAACTGCTTTGGTTAACATTGAAAATTCGGAAAATCTCTTCTGACCATGAAATATTATCATCACCTATTTTCCAGTACCAGTGACCCATATGTCCGATTGCTTCGGCTTCTGAAAGTTGTTTTTGTCTACGGCTGAGGTTTTGTTGTTGTTTCTTAATGCCAGTAATATCTTGACCAGAAAAATATATTTTTCCGTCTTTATGCTTTTGTCGCCATTCAACCCAATGTGGCTGTTTGTTACGCGCTAATATACGTGTTTCAAAATTTACAGTGTTTTGTTCATTGCTTTCATTGTGGGTAATTCTTTGGATTGTGTCTTTTAGGTTGTGTTTATCTTCCTCATTAATGAAATTGAATAAAGATGTGTTTTTAAGGTCTAGGGGGCTATAGCCAAAGCTATTCATAAATGCATCATTTGCAGTTATTATGAGGCCTTGTTCATCGGTCACTATCATGATTTCGTGCGTCATTGACATGAATTCTGCAAAATCTTCATTAGTCGGTTTTATATCAATGACGTTATTTGAAGCATATTCAATGCGAGATCTTGAATCTTGTATCTGATCTATTAGATTATTTAAATCGTTGTCAGCTATTGGCTTAAGTATATTATCCGTGGCTGATGCTACTAAATAATGTTCATTATTTGCGGTTGTTAGCCAATCAAAGTAAAATCCGGTAATGATTGGATTGCCTTTGATGTGTATATCGTGGTCGCCTGTAGGCAGCTCTGATAAGCTATCGTTATTTAATGCTTCTTCTGAAAAGATGAATATGTCCTGTGCATTATTAATCTGATCTGCATTGGTTTCGCATAGCTGATAAAATGCATCATTTGCGTAAATTATTGTGCCATCTTCAGTCATAGCGCAGCGCGCTATTTCAGCTGATTGTTGTATAAATGGCGGAGTAAATAACTCTGATTTCATTTTGCTTATTATTGACATGGTGAAGTCTCAAGGAGGGAGAATTGCGTTGCATTAACTGTAATGATACCTCTAACTATTGATTCTGACAAGTGTCATTTTCATATCGCTTCACTTATATTTTTGAAGCTTAAAATTTGTGGGAGTATTATTGCTTCGGGGCGCTTGCCTGTTTGAGAATTTCGCGCGCCGTAAAGAACATATATTGGCACTCCGTTGCGGTTAAATTGATCAAGATATTTGGTTATTTCATCATCTTTATTTGTCCAGTCACCGATTAAGTAGTGTACGTTTTTTTCCTTAAATAAGGATTTTGTTTCATCTGTATTTAGGGCTATTGCATGGTTTATTTTACACGTTATGCACCATGCTGCTGTCATTTCGACAAATATGGGTTCGTCACCTTGTAATAGCTCAGATAGTTTTTCTTCGGAGAATGGCTGGCCAAAGCTGTACGTGTTTTGGCTGGAGGCTATATTGTTGCTAGTGTCTTTTATATATATCAAGCTTAATATGGGCATTATTATAAATAGCAATAATACTATATTTATTGATGTACGTGCTTTGCCTTTGCTTTGTAAATGCAACAGCCAGACACAAAATGATATAGAAAGCATGCCCAGCAATATCAATAGAACTCCGTAAGAGCCGGATTGTTGGCTTAATACCCAGACTAGCCAGATAGCAGAAGCAAATATAGGAAAGGATAGGAATTGTTTGAACGTATCCATCCATTTCCCTGGCTTTGGTAGAAAGCTACGTAGTTTGGGGACGTAAGATAATATGAGATACGGCAAGGCGAGCCCAAATCCGAGAGCAGCAAATACGCTCATGCTTATAAAGGCGTTTTGTGTCATGGCAAAACCCATAGCGGCTCCCATAAATGGGGCGGTACAGGGCGTTGCAACTATAGTTGCGAGAGCGCCAGTGAAGAAAGAGCTGCTCAAGGAATTCCCCTGTGTTAGCTTATTTCCTATATTTCCAAAATCTGACTTTACCTCTAAAAACCCGATGAGGTTAAGTGCTATTATAAATAGTAGATATGCAAGAATTGCGACGATGGCAGGGTTTTGTAGTTGAAACCCCCAGCCAATAACTTCTCCCGCTTGTTTAAAGAGTAATAATATGCCGCCAATGGCTAGGAAGCTAAGAACTACTCCTAGTGTATAGCTTAGGCCATGTTTACGGGCTAGCTTATGATCTTTATCGCCCATTTTGACAAGGCTGAGGGCTTTTATTGAAAGTACAGGGAATACGCATGGCATTAGGTTTAGTATAATTCCGCCGAATATTGCGAGGTATATCGCGCTAAACCAAGTTATATTACTCGCTTGCTTGGCTGGTTGTGGAGTTGCCCGTACGTTTTTTTGAGCAGTCGTGTACGTGTTTTTAACTGGTGTGATTTTGTTGTTGTTGGTGTTGGCAGTTATGGCGTAGCCTTTATTTTGCCCTTTTTCTCCTGTAATAACCAGCAAGCCATCTATCTGCTTTATCTCGGATAAGTCTTCGTCTCCGCGCTCATGTGTTATCGTAATTTCATTATTGGATATTTGAACATTAGGATTAGCTAAATGATTGATAACGCCCCAATCTAAAGGGAAAAATTCAAGTCTATGGTTTGTGGCCGCCTTTAATATATCGCTATTTTCAAGTTCGAGTGAAAGGTTAAGCATATCACCTTCTTCAAAATACTCAAATTCACCTTCTATAGTTTTAGGGGTTTTGCTTCTAGCATTAACTATATAAGTTGAGCTATCTATATTTTGATTGTTCTCATTGAAATTGATAGATGTTGTGACAGACTCAGGTATGCAGATTTCATTACAAATAAGCATATCAATTGTTGCTGTTAAGGTTATTTTACCTTCAGGTAGGTTGTTTGGAACTTTGAGGGTTTGCAGCAAGATAGCTTCATCGTAGTACCCATAGTTGGCAAGAATATCCAATGATATTTTATCGGGCGTAGGCCAGATTATCTCACCTATATCAAAGCCTTCTGGAGCGTCCCATTCTATTTTAACGGGTAGGCCAGAATCTCCTGGATTCTGCCAATAAACATGCCAATCATGCTCTAGCTTGATTTCGACGGCTATCGTGATTTCATCGCCTGAGTTTATCGCAGTGTTTTCTGCGATCAGTTTTACTTGCGTATATTGATCAAGCTCCTCGGCTGTGGCAAATGATGGCATTAAAAATGTAGCTAATATGCTTAAAAAACTGAGTATTCTATTGTTCAAAACATGTTCCTTGCTTTATGTTATATTAACTATCATTCGCTAATATCTGCATATTGTTACATTAGTTATCAAATCATATGAAAGATTACCCTTATGAGCAACCCTCTTTGGTCACCATCGCAAAGTCAAATAAATTCAACGATTATGCACCGTTTTATGGGGCAAGTAAAAGAGCGTACAGGTAATGACTTCAAAGATTATCAGTCATTATGGCGCTGGTCAGTTGATGAGAAGGAAGTGTTTTGGGATATATTGTGGGATTTTTGCGGTGTTATTGGCGATAAAGGTGATCGAGTTTTTGATGATAATGATGGGCAGATGTTTGGCTCTAAGTTCTTCCCTGAAGGCAGGGTAAACTATGCAGAAAATATGCTTAAAAACCGTGATGATAAATGCGCATTGGTTTTTCGCTCAGAAAATGGTTCGGAGGAGCAAGTAACCCGCTCGCAACTATATGATAAAGTTTCACAGTGGCAGCAGGCAATGGTAGCTAGTGGGGTTGTAGAAGGTGATCGCGTCGCAGGATATATGCCTAACATGATTGAAACTATTATTGCAGCGCTGGCAGCTATTTCATTGGGAGCTATATGGTCATCGGCCTCCCCTGATTTTGGAGTGCGCGGCGTAGTTGATCGCTTCGGACAGGTTAAGCCCAAGCTTTTGATATGCGTAGATGGTTATTATTATAATGGAAAAACTATAGATGTACTTGCTAAGGTTAAAGACGTACAAAGGGGGCTTGACGGTCTGGAACAAGTTATTATAGTGCCTTATGCTGGCTCGGATACTGATATTTCTGAGCTTGAAAATGCCACTATGGCTGACGATTTTATAGAGGCGTGCACTCCTAAAGATATAGAGTTTAACCGCGTTAAATTTAATCATCCGCTATTTATCATGTTTTCTTCTGGCACTACTGGCGCGCCGAAATGCATAACTCATGGGCATGGTGGTACGTTGCTACAGCATTTGAAAGAGCATCAATTACATTGTAATATAAAGCCGAATGACAAGGTTTTTTACTTCACATCCTGTGGTGGGATGATGTGGAACTGGCACGTAACTGCAATTGCAAGCGATGCGTGTGTTTTGCTATTTGATGGTTCGCCATTTTACCCTGATGGGAATGTGCTTTGGGATTATACCAGCGATCACGGTTGCAGCTTCTTTGGGACTTCGGCGAAATATATAGAGGCCATGAATGTTAATAATATTAAACCGAAAGATACGCATGATTTATCGGCTTTACGCTCATTAGCCTCAACTGGATCACCGTTAGTGCCGAGCAGCTTTGACTATGTGTACGCGTCTATAAAGTCAGATCTGCATTTGGCATCCATATATGGTGGTACTGATATTATATCGGCCAGTTTTGGTATTGGTAACCCTATATCTCCAGTTTACCGTGGTGAAATTCAGGGCGCGGCTTTATCAACTGATGTACGTATATTTAATGCTGATGGTAATGAGGCTGCTATTGGTGAAGCAGGCGATTTGATTTGTGCAACCCCTTTCCCATCAATGCCCGTGTCGTTTTGGGGTGATGATGTGGGTGATAAATACCATAAGGCATATTTTAAGAAATTTGATAATGTTTGGTGCCATGGCGATTGGGTAGAAAAGACCGAGCATGGAGGCTTTACTGTCCATGGACGTAGTGATGCAACGCTTAATCCAGGTGGCGTACGTATTGGTACAGCAGAGATTTATGGCACGCTTGAATCGCTGAGCTATATAAAGGATAGCGTGGCTATCGGGCAGGACTGGGATGGCGATGTACGTGTAGTTTTGTTCGTTATTCTTAATGATGGTTACCTTCTTGATAATGATTTAATTGGCAAGATTAAGGCACAGATTAGAAAGGGAGCAACTCCCCGTCATGTACCTTCTAAAGTAATTGCCGTTAGCGATATTCCGCGTACAAAAAGCGGTAAAATCACAGAGATAGCTGTACGTGATATCGTTATGGGGCGCGGGGTTAACAATAAGGAGGCATTGGCAAATCCCGAGAGCCTTGAATTATATAAGGATTTGGAGGAACTTAAGGTCGGTTAGTTAAAATGGGCTTGCGTTTTTATGATTTTATGTGTTTATTTATACTTATGAATAAGGTTGACCAACATATTACAAATTTAAGAAGCTTTGCCGCAATGGTTATGGCTGGTTTTATAGTGGCGTTGGCAGCTAGTGTGGCGGGTTAGTCCGCTATATATAAGCCCATAGCGCAAAGGCTGCGTACAAAATTAATAATTACACTATGGCAAAATGAGAATTTGTAATGACAGAACGACATGAAGAAAATTTAGTATCTATGGATGAAGATAGGCGCTCAAAGGAACGTAAATTTCGCCCTGTATTGCACGCATTAACAGCTAACCCTGGTGCAGAGATGGTGCGTTATGCCAGAGGTAAAAGCGATATTATTACTCTTGGGCAAGGTGAGGGTGATGCGCCAACTCCTGATTTTATATGTGATGCTGCGGCGGAAGCTCTGAAAGAGGGACGTACATTTTATGGCCCTGTTTTGGGACTTGATGAGTTGCGTCAGAAGCTATCTGAATATTATGCACGCATTTATGACTTAGACTTGCCTTCAAGCCGCTTTTTTGTAACCCCGTCTGGCACAACGGCAATGCATTTATCGCTCGCTGCCCTTGTTGATAAGGGCGATGAAGTGGTTGCGGTAACGCCAATTTGGAAGAATTTATTGGGCGCCGTTGAGCTTACTCAGGCTAGTATAAATCAAGTTGCTCTAGATTATGTAGATGATCAGTGGCAGCTAGATTTGGATAAGTTATTTGCCGCTGTAACTGAGCGTACAAAGGTTTTATTGATAGTAACACCGTCAAATCCTACTGGTTGGACTGCGCGCGCGGATGAGCTGCAGGCTATCCTAGATTTTGCACGCAAACGCGGCATTTGGGTACTTTCTGATGAGGTGTATGGCCGCATTATCTATGATGGTGTACGTGCTCCTAGTTTCCTTGATATTGCGCATGAGGATGATTTGTTGCTGGTGGTTAATAGCTTTTCCAAGAGCTGGGCTATGACTGGTTGGCGTATGGGCTGGATCGTGGGATCACGTGAGGCTGAGGATAAAATCCGTGATGTTGCGCTATATAATAACCTGTGTACGCCTACATTTCCGCAATATGGCGCGATGGCTGCGCTTGAAGGCGGGGAGGAGTTTTTGGCTCATCAGCTCGATTTATGGCGATCAAATCGTGATATCGTGGTGGAGCGTTTTAAGGCTATGGGTAATGTCCATATGTCATATCCGGCCAGCACTTTCTACGCCTTTTTCAAGGTCGATGGCGAGGATGATTGTATCGCATTTACCAAGCGCTTGATTGATGAAGCAGGGGTTTTACTCTCTCCAGGATCTGCTTTTGGTAGAGAAGCTAAGGGTTATATACGTTTGTGTTTTGCGGTATCTGAAGCGCGCTTGGTTGAGGCGCTAGATCGTATCGAAGCAGTGATTACATCATAGTAATCTATAATAGTTAGCTTTTAACAGGGCTGCGCATGGTTACGAATTCTTCCGCGCTAGTTGGGTGGATTCCGATTGTGCGGTCAAAGTCTGATTTGGTTGCTCCTGCTATAATAGCTGTTGCAAATCCTTGCACTATCTCTCCTGCTTCTGATCCTACCATGTGAAGGCCGATAACTTTATCAGTTGAGCGTTGTACGATTAATTTCATAAGTGTACGTTCTTCGCTGCCAGCAAGTATCATTTTCATACCGCGGAATTCAGATTTATAGATGTCTATATCGTTTGGATATTTCTCATTAGCTTGCGCTTGGGTAAGGCCAACTTGCGCAGCGTTAGGGTTGGAGAATATCGCACTGGGAATATTCTCGTATGAAATATATCGATCATCATCATTATATAGGCGATTAACAAGGGCATGCCCTTCGGCAAGTGCCACGGGGGTTAGCGCAACCCTATCGGTTACATCACCAACGGCATATATAGATGGTATATTGGTTTGCTCATCCTTATTGACGATGATTGAGTTGTTTTTGTTAAGTTTAACGCCAAGTTCTTGAAGACCTAATCCATCTATATTTGGTTTACGCCCTGTTGCAAATAATACTTGGTCGGCATCCATGGTGTTGCCGTTATCGAGGTGTACGCGTACGTCCCCATTGTCTAGTTTTTCAACTTTTACGATATTGGTTTTAGGGTGGAAGTTAACACCTTTTTTCTGCATTTCAGAATTGAGAAATGCGCGTGTATCATCATCAAAGCCATCATTGAGGATTTTATCACGGCGGTAAATAACATCGACTTTAGAGTCTAGCTGATTGAATATTCCTGCAAATTCTAGTCCGATATAGCCAACGCCAGCAACAACAAGGCGCTTAGGTTGTTCCTTAAGATAGAAGATATCATCTGAGGTTATGCCGTGCTCTCTCGCTCCTTCGATATTGGGGACTGATACACTGCCGCCTGTTGCAATCAGGATGCGCTCGGCGGTTATATTATTGCCATTAACACACACGCTATGCGCGTCAGTTATTGTGGCCTCGCCCCAATAGATCTCTACACCTGCGCCATTAAGCATATTCTCATATGCATTATTGAGGCGTTTAATCTCTTCATCTTTTTTGTTTATGAAGTGAGGCCAGTCAAGTGAATGTTCTCCAACTTCCCAGCCATAGCCCTTTGCGTCGCTTATGGCAGTATTATAGCTGGCAACATAAGTCATGAGTTTTTTGGGGACGCAGCCTATATTTACGCATGTTCCGCCATAGAATTGCTTCTCCGCAATAGCAACTTTTTTACCGTAGCCAGCTGCTATTCTTGCGGCACGTACACCGCCAGATCCAGCGCCTATAACAAATAAATCTACATCATACATGGTTGTTTCCTCAAATATATTATAAGTAAGCTATTATAATTCACTATATTTAGCATAGGATAAGCAAGCAATGACAGCTGTTTCTGCGCGTAAAATATAGCTGCCTAAATCTACTAAATTGATATTATCAGAGGCTAAAATTTGCCTTATTTCATCATCATCAAAGCCACCTTCTGGCCCAATCATGAATGATACACCATCTTTATATGAATATGATGATATGGGTTTGGAATCCAGATCACGCTCCATGCATATATGTAGTGCTTTCCCTTGCCCTATAACATTACAGAGTTTTTGAGGCTCATGTAGCTTCGGTAAGTTAAGGCGTTCACATTGCTCAGAAGCTTCGATAATTTGTGCGGATGTACGATCCATATTGAATTTACGGTTTTCGGTTCTGTTCATGATAATGGGGTATAGCCCGCTTACGCCTAGCTCGACAGCTTTTTCAATCAGGAAATCCATGCGCTGTTTTTTAATTGGCGAGAAATATATGTTTAGCGCGGTATTTACACTCGGTTGCTCTCTCGTTTGTTCGGTAAGGGCGATGATGCCGTTTTTTTTGTTTAGCTCTTCTATGCGCGCTAGATATTCGCCGTCAGAGCCGTTAAACACCCGCAATATATCGCCTTCGCCCTTGCGTAGAACATTCTTTAGGTAATGGGCATGATCTGGCATTAGTGATATTTTTGCATTTTCTGCAAAGTTATCATTGAGATATAGGCGTGGATGCTTGTATATATGTTTTACCATGACAAAATCAGTAAACACCAAAGCGCATACAGATATCAAGAAACTTATGTTTTTACCTGTCTTTATGCGCCCATATGCGCAATTAATGCGCCTTGATCGCCCTATAGGAATATGGTTGCTATTGTTACCAGGGTTATGGGGGATAGCGCTGGCCTCTGGTGGTATATCAGGTCTAGGTTTGCGCGGGTGTTATTATATAGTACTGTTTGTGATTGGCTCTATTTTAATGCGTGGGGCAGGGTGCATTATTAATGATCTTTGGGATCGTGATATTGATAAAATGGTGGAGCGCACCAAAAACAGGCCGCTTGCTAGTGGTGAAGTAGCCCCTAAAGATGGCCTTCTATTTCTCGCTACATTGTTGCTGATTAGCCTTTTGATATTGCTGCAGTTTAATGTAACCACAATATTGCTGGGGTTTTTGGCGATACCGTTAATAGTATCATACCCACTTATGAAGCGCGTAACATGGTGGCCACAGGCGTTTTTAGGGCTGACCTTTAACTTTAGTGCTCTTATGGGATTTAGTGCGGTCACGGGCGAAATAGCTCTGCCTGCGCTGTTACTATATTTAGGCGGGATATTCTGGACATTGGGCTATGACACCATATATGCGCATCAAGATAAGGAAGATGACGCGCTGGCGGGAATTAAGTCAACGGCTCTTAAATTCGGAGATAAAAGCAAGATCTGGGTGGGTGCGTTTTTTAGCGCATGTGTGTTGTTTGTATTTTTGGCGCGTTTGGTAGAACATGGCGGCGTCTTGTTATTATTTTTGATAATAGTGCCCTTATTGCATTTTGTGTGGCAGCTAAAAAAATGGAAGCCAGACGATCAATCTAGCTCCCTTTTAATTTTTAAATCCAACATGGTCGTTGGTTTATTGATTTTATTGGTATTTATGATTTAGTCTAACCCTATATTTGTTCCTATAGCTAAAGATTCTTTACGAGATTTAACGTAGCCAGATACAATATTTGTGGCATTAGCTATCTCAACAAGTGACTTATCTGTAGGGACGTTATGCATATTACCAAATCTCTTTTGCAAAGCACTTAATGCAGGATTTAAATCAACAATAATATCTTTATTGTTATCAAGATCCTTAATCATAGGGGGGATAATATCCAATGACCCTTTTGCGCAATAATTTGCTGCTGCTATCTCCGCTCCTTTTGTATTAAATTGAGCTATAAGAGCAACGCTTTTGCCAAGTGCATTTGGATATTTATAATGGGTGTGATCAACAAGAGATTTGGATACACGATCAATTGCCTTCGTGCTAAGGCTAGGTAGCTCAGAAATCATTCGCTCTGTAAGGTTTTCATCTCCTGCCAAGACACCAAGTATCTGTGTTCCTCTAAGCTCTTGTAAGAAAGAACCTTCTAGCAGTTTTTTTGCTTTAGGAAGTACCCACCCTGATTTCCATTCAGTATCATTGCATTCCTTAAGAACCTCTAAGGCACCATAATTAAGAACATTAAATACATCTTTTATTATACTCATTTTGACCGCCATTTTTTATATACATAAAACTGATGGCACTATAGAAATATATGCGATATATGTCAATGGAGATAATTTTAGCCGCAAATACCTCTTAAGCGTTGTTCAGCTACGGTTATCATGGTTACGTCGATAACATCTGCGCGGTGAAGATCAACGAGAAGAGGGTCAATCTGCATAGCATAATTGGTATTATCTTCAAGCCATCTGTTAACTGGAGATATGCCGCCTTTAGCCTCACCTTTGGTATCGTCTAATATACGTACAGTTAGGCTCGCCTGACAGCTATAGAGATCTTCTACAATGCCGTTAGCAGCTTCGCTTTGCCAAGAATTTTCATATGGAAGATCGCGTACTTGCTGACGTAGCCAGTGGAAATTAAATCGCTCGCTAATCTCGAAGTATATTTTTGCAGCATCTTTTAGGTCAGCTTTTTTCTTCAAAGCTATGCGCGTAATATCGCATGCAGATGATAATACGGGCATTAAGGCAATTCTGCGCGCTAGATTTTCAGGCAGGCCGCCTTCTAATGCTGTATTTTTACGTTTTTCAAGTATTTCCTGTAAGCTTTTGGATACTACTTTATCAAGATTTTTGGATAAAGAAGAAACGGCCTCACCAAATTCTTTTATGTCTTTATTGAGGTCAAGCTTTTTACCTAAGCGGGTTAGGAACCATGTTATGCCATGTTCAGAAAGCTGAGCGATTTCTTGCATAGCGTTAAGCTGTATTTTGGCGGATACAGTGCCGTCCAGAGCCTCTATATCGTCCCATAATTTACGCAAGCCAAAGACATCACGTACAATTACATATGCTTTAGCAATTTCACTTGCGCTCGCCCCTGTTTTTTTCATGCGTGATTGCAGGAATGTTGGTCCCATGCGGTTAATCAAAGAATTTGCCATCATTGTTGCGATGATTTCGCGTTTCAAACGGTGGCGTAAGATCTCTTTTTTGTATTTCTCTCCTAATATATCAGGGAAGTAATCCATAACCCAGTAATTCATTTCCGAGCTGTCAGGGATATCTGAATTTAAAAGATCTTGCGTTAATATAATTTTTGCATAGGCAAAGATAACACATAGCTCTGGGCGGGTGAGGCCTTTGCCTGTGCGTAGTCTTTCTGATATTACATCTTGATCGGGTAGGCCTTCAATTTTACGATTTAATCCGTGGGATCGTTCAAGATGTTTTATGAAGATATCGTGGGATTGAATATTTTCAGCTGCCTGCACCTCCATAAGAGAGATTGCTTGTGCTTGTTGATAATTGTGGCGCAGTACATGGTCTGCAATTTCATCAGTCATTTGCTCTAGTAATTTATTACGTGCAGACAGATCCATATTATGGTCT
>DAOWDF010000178.1 GCA_030639165.1 Alphaproteobacteria bacterium | reverse complement strand
CAGCAGACTAAGAACGACCTGCGGCGCAATAAACAAAGAAAGCGGATCATCTTGACGATCATCTTTGGATATATAAGGCGCATTTGCAATCTCGTCATCCAATATATCAAGATCAGGCATATCAAAAAATTGCGGTAAGTCAGCAAGCTGATCATCGCTTAAATCACCTTCAAGATGAAAACTATCTCCCAGCGCAAAATGCAAAGGAATAACGCATTCACTAACCCCAACCTCAATTGGAATATCATGATTTTTTATTAAAAGGCGAAATTGCTCACGGTAATATTCAGCGAAAATATCTGGCCTCGTAAGCGTAGTAGTATACGTACCAGGGCGCGCAGCAAACCCATAAGCAAACCTTGTATCCGCCCGCTTCGCTAACTTAGTTGTGATGCGTACATAAGGATAATATGCTGATATCTTCTTAACACTGCCACCACCATTACAATAGCCCTTAAAGGTATCACATAGATATTGTGTATGAGCTTCATAAATGCGTTTTACTGCCTCTAACGCCTTATCTGCATCATTATATTTCTTGGGTTTGAATATCTCTAATTTTTTAATCATCTGAGTATCATGCCTCATTAATGTTAAAATTAAGTGAATTACACAGAATATTTCAAATTAATCAGAACAAAGGGGGCATCTATAATCAGGTATCAAGCCCCATCAATGAGCCAGCATAACCACGCGCATTAAACGCTCGTAAATCATCAATTGCCTCACCAATACCAATCGCGTGCACAGGAATACCGAATTGATCCGCTAACCCAACCAAAACCCCACCCTTGGCAGAACCATCAAGCTTAGTTACAATCAAGCCACTAATATCAACCATTTCCTTAAACTTCGTAACTTGCGAATAAGCATTTTGTCCCGTAGTCGAGTCCAAAACCAGCAATGTTGAATGTGGAATACTCTCATCCTTCTTCTTCAATACACGGATAATCTTACCAAGCTCTTCCATTAGGTTAGCCTTATTCTGCAAACGCCCTGCCGTATCAATAAACAATACATCAACATTATCCTTAACTGCTTGCTCATAAGCTTCATAAGCCACCGCAGCCGCATCCGATCCTACATCTTTGGTAAAGAATTTAGCACCACTTCTATCTGCCCATACCTTGAGCTGCTCAATCGCCGCAGCCCTAAAAGTATCAGCCGCTGCAATCATAACCGACTTACCCTGCTCTTTCACAAGCTGATTAGTATATTTCCCGATAGTGGTGGTCTTACCCGCACCATTAACACCGCAAACCAATATCACATATGGCGCATTATCAGGCTTATCTATTGTAAGCGGTTTGGCTACAGGCTCTAATATCTCTGTCATACTATCTGCCAGAGCTTGCTTGATTTCCTCCTCGGAAATATCCTTACCAAAACGATCTTTGGAGAAATCCTCAATCACCTTAGCCGCCGTAGCAGGGCCAAGATCAGCCATGATCAAAACCTCTTCAAGCGCATCTAACGCATCCTGATCAAGCT
Source organism: Alphaproteobacteria bacterium (assembly GCA_030639165.1). Taxonomy (GTDB): domain Bacteria; phylum Pseudomonadota; class Alphaproteobacteria; order Micavibrionales; family Micavibrionaceae; genus UBA1672. The sequence goes on along the minus strand of DAOWDF010000178.1, from coordinate 4,531 downwards.
TTGATTTAGTGATAATATCACTAAGCCCTTGCGTGATTTTATTGGATGACTTGCCCAAACCACTCGCCATACGCGATAACCAGCCACCCTCATCGGAATGATCAGCATCCAAATCAGTGTCTTTTACAGTCTCAAATTCTGGGACGCTATCAGGCGTGGGGGTAACGTCTAGCTCTGCTATAACGTCATTATCTTTTTTGTAAATTCCAGATTTCATTGGGTCACTATCTAGCTCGGCCTCATAATCTGTAGAAGGCTCAATAGAAGGCTCCCCTTCAGGCTGTAAAAGCTCCTGATCGGCAGCATCTTGTTCTTGTACTTTTACGTTTTTCTTCTTACGCCAAAAAGCCATATCGTTATCCCTTGTTAATAAGGCTTATTATATGGCATTCACCGCGCAAAACAAGCTGTTATTGCTTGTTTTAGATAGCAGGCTGCACTTCAAACCTATCCAAATCAGCATCCAACTCACGCATCATATGGCTAGCCAATCTCACACGCGCTTTTTCATCAAGGTCAGTGTCCTTAGGATCAATGGTTAAATGACTATATATTTCGGATAATGTCGTTCCAACATCAACTTTAGAAAGCACAGTATCATCACCATTACTAACCGTTGCGCCATCAACAACAGCATCAACTCGCGCCTTTAAATCATTATGAGTGCTCATATAAAATTGCCAATATACAGTGTGCATTGGATGTACAGTCATTTTCATACCCTTTAATCAGTTATATAAGTATATGGATAATGCAAAATTATGACAAAATCAAGTGGATAGAGCTAATTAAAAAGCATCATATTCAAATACACTAGGATCATCAACACCATCATCAAGATGCGCGCAAATAAAACTTATATGGGCTGCGGCTTGCTCAAGTGCTGCCTGAACATAGGCAAAGTCAACCACCTTTTTCTTCATCGCATCATCAGCAAAATACAACGATTCTGACACAGTACTAACCGTTATATTCTGTCCAGTTCTTCCATCATACATCCTTAAGTTATCAATATCAGCTTCACCCCTAAGAGTTAAAAAACCCTCTAGCAGCCTTGACTGACAACACTCATACCTTTCTATCTGGCCGGCCGGCTCATTATTAACAACAGCGCTTACCCCTTTTGTTTTTTTAAAAACATTACTCAGCATATTCATATTACAACTCCAGTTTAACATTAAGCAGCGAACCAACATCACTGCCTTCAGGAACATTTACAGGCAAAAAGTTTTCCGCCCTGCCGATACCACCTTTTTCAACCAGCACTCGCATGTCCCTACCAACATTACGAGCCAGCAAGCGCTCCAGCTGCGCACTCCCAAGCTTACGCAAACGCGCCGCTCTCTGCTTTCGTACTGGTACATCAACTTGATTTGGAATGCGGGCGGCAGGAGTGCCTTCACGCTCTGAATAAGGGAATACATGTAAATAGGTAATATCGCACTCCTCGACTATACGCATAGTATTCGCAAACATCTCCTCGGTTTCTGTAGGAAAGCCAGCGATTATATCCGCGCCAAAAACCATGTCAGGGCGAAGTTCCCGCGCCTTAGCGCACACATCTATAACATCCTGACGCAAATGCCTGCGCTTCATGCGTTTTAAGATCATATCATCACCAGCTTGCAATGACAGATGCAAGTGCGGCATAAGGCGAGGCTCATGCTCAATCAGCCACCATAAATCATCATCAATCTCAACAGGATCAAGTGAAGACAAGCGCAAACGCGGCAATTCAGGAACCATCGCCAGTACGCGCCTAATCATCTGCCCGAATGTTGGGGCGCTAGGTAAATCCGCTCCATAAGAGGTCACATCAACACCGGTAAACACCACCTCATTATATCCCTGAGCAACCAGAGCGCGCAATTGCTCGGCAATCACCCCCATAGGAACAGAGCGCGAATTACCCCGCCCATAAGGGATAATACAAAACGTACAGCGATGATCACAGCCATTTTGCACCTGCATAAATGCGCGTGACTTATCTTCATATCCTTGTATTAAGTGGGAAGCGGTTTCCTTCACCGACATGATATCATTAACCATGATTTTAGCGCTGCCTTGCGCGCCCCAGCTCTCCGCTTCCAGCTTAAGATCATTACCAATAACTTGGTCAACCTCCTCCATATCAGCATATCTTTGTGGAGTAATCTGCGCCGAACAACCAGTCACGATGATCTTGGCTTCGGGATTATTCTTCCGCGCCTTACGTATAGCTTGCCGAGCTTGCCGCTCCGCTTCCTTCGTCACAGCACAAGTATTAAATATAATAGCTTCACCAAGATCAGCATTACGCGCATGATCACGCATAACCTCACTCTCATAGAAGTTAAGGCGGCATCCAAAAGTAACTAATTTAGGTTCTTTATTCTTCATGCCTACACCCATACTAGAAAAGAAACCACTTGACAAGCATATGTTTCCATATTAAATACTCCCCTAATATTATAAATTTAAAAATTAATTACGGGTGATTAACATGAAGCTAAATATAAAAAGACAATGGAAAAATAACGGTTTTAACGAAAAAATTTCACAACATGAGACTACTTTTCTTGGAACAAGATTTAGCGCAACAATGACCCATAACAAAGAACATCCTGACATCATAAAGGTAGAGCTATCAGGCGGTCAATATAGAGAACATAGTAATATGGTATTACCAATAGTTGACTTTATAATCAATATACCTCAAGAGCATTTTGGTAAATACTATTCAAACCCAAAATCCTTATTGAAATTAGAACCAGAGACTGCAAAAGAACTTGGTATTAAAGTATCAAACATGACAAGCCACGTTATAAACCCTCGCTTTGACGGCGAAATTGAAAACATGCACAGTGTTTACCCGATATCAGCACCAAAGGCACAACCAGCAAACAGCAACACCCAAACTGCTTCTATAAGCACCCACAGAGATGATAACCTCTTCTCCACAGGGCACTATATAGGATAAAGTTCGCTAGGAAGCCAATTCGCCATCGAAAACATAGGCAACCATACCGCTCATAAGGATATGGCCATCTTCAAGATGTTCCATATCCAATACCCCGCCATCTAGCTCAATTTCAACCTTGCTATCAATCAAGCCACGATGAACCGCCGCAGCCATAACCGCGCATGCGCCAGAACCACAAGCCTCAGTAACGCCAACTCCTCGCTCCCAAGTTATTTGACGCAAGTGAGTGCGATCAATCACCTGCACGAACTCAACATTAGTACGATCAGGGAAAGCATCATGGTTTTCAAAATAGCTACCAAGCTCTTCTATATCTATTGCAAGATCATCAACAAAGAAGACCAGATGCGGATTACCCATATTCACTGACACTGGATTACTCACCGCGCCGCGCGATAAATCCAGATCACGCAGATCTTTCGGCTCACCCATATCCACCTCGACCAGCAGATCACCTTTTTTCTTACAGTTTAAAATGCCGTATGTTACCTCGATCGAGCATTCATCCTTGCCCGTATCGCTCATGATAATATCAGCAACGCAGCGCGTAGCATTACCGCATGCCCCACTCTCGCTACCGTCCGCATTAAAGAAATAAGCAAATATATCATGTTTTTCGGACTCGTCTAAAACAACCAACTGGTCGCACCCAACCCCCCAATGACGATCAGCAATCAGCGCCATATCCTCAGGCATTAAGGCTATATTTTCCGTGCGCGCATCGAAGATCACAAAATCATTCCCTAGCCCGTGCATTTTCCTAAATTTCATTACTTTAAAACCTCTTCTTGACATTACGCGCAATAAATCATAGTTTAAGCCAAATTTCCACTGAAAAGCTGTTTTTCAGTGCTTAACGGTACACCGCATTCGGCGAATTTACGCTCAATGTGGCTAATTAGGTTGTATTTATATGTTCGATAGCTTGAGCGACAAATTAGGCGGAGTATTTTCAAAACTTAGAGGGAAATCCTCATTAAGTGAAAATGATGTCATGGCGGTAAGCCGTGAAATCCGCATTGCCTTGCTCGAAGCCGACGTAGCATTACCTGTTGTTAAAGATTTTATCACAACAATCAAGGAAAAAGCCACTGGCCAAGCCGTCACCAAAGGCGTTAACCCTGCGCAGCAAGTTATCAAAATCGTCCATGACGCGCTGGTTGAAATGCTTGGCAGCGAACATGCAGAACTGAAATTCACAAGCTCACCTAGCGCTTACCTTATGGTCGGATTACAAGGCTCTGGTAAAACCACATCAACAGCAAAAATTGCCAACTTACTTACAACTAAACAAAACAAAAAAATCCTTATGGCTTCATTGGACGTTTACCGTCCTGCCGCGCAAGAACAGCTAAAAATTCTAGGCGAACAAATAAATGTTGCAACACTACCTATTATAGAAGGCCAAAAGCCACTCGACATAGCAAAGCGTGCAATGGATACAGGCCGCAAAGAGGGTTATGACGTTGTCATGCTCGACACTGCTGGCCGCCTATCTATCGATGAAGAGCTTATGCAAGAGATAGAGGCTATCAAATCCTTCGCTAAGCCTGCTGAAACGCTGCTGAT
>DAOWDF010000269.1 GCA_030639165.1 Alphaproteobacteria bacterium | reverse complement strand
GGAAGGTTTTTATATTCCTCAAAGGCAAGCTTTAAAATAGTGTAAGCCATATTGACCTTCTTTATTTTATCTTCAGCTTCGGGGTTATCTCTGTTGAGGTCAGGATGGAATTTCTTGGCCAGAATTTTATATTGTTTTTTGATTTCATCTAGAGTCACTGGTGGAGCTAGTCCCATAAGTGCCATGGCTTCATGTTCAGGGGTGTTTATATCGCCTTTAAATTCTCTTTTATGCGCGTTTTCTTTTTTCTGTTCCTGTTCACCACCATAGAAATAAGCTCGCTTGGCTGCCTTTAGTAATTCTTCTTCAGGGTCTTTACCATCGCTTTGTTTCCAAGTAGGGCGATCGCCGTAACGACTGCTCTTCATGTGGTTTTGGACCTCGCCATCGGACATGCCGGAAAAGAAATCCCAAGCTTGATTATAGTCAATTACGTGCTGAACGCAGAAATGGTAATATTCATTGAGGCCACGATGTTTAGGTGCTTTATGGTCAGCATTTTGCGGGCAGCCAGGCATTTCACAGTCTTGTGTTTTTGCTTTTTCGATATTATCTGCGAATTCAGGTGATTTATATTTTAGTGTTATACTGGGCATAGGGCTATTATATATAATATTTGTTAATAGCAAAAGGGGAATATATTAGATGGCGGAAATGAAAAATCGTATTGAAGAAAAATTAAGAAATGCGCTTGATCCTACTCTTCTAGAGGTTGTTAATGATAGTTGCAATCATAAGGGGCATTCCGGTGATGATGGTTCGGGGGAAAGTCATTTTATCGTGAGTATTTCTTCTGATAAATTTTCCGGTATTAGTAAGGTTAAATGCCAGCGGATGATATATGATATTCTTAAAGAGGAGATGCAATTAATACATTCATTGTCAATTGTGCTTAAGACATAAAAAATACAATCTTATGGTTGTATTCTGATTTAGTATGCAGTAGTATTCATTAATATAAATTGTTAACTTGTTTTGTTTTTTATGTGTGTGGAGAAAATGAAAGATTTAGATCATGGGGAGCCCTGTGCCCCGTCCGTTGATGTCGTCAGGGATGGTTCTTGTCATAGTAACCCTCGTGGTTCTGTAAGCTCTCTGGTAAGTAAAAATATTACGGTATTTGGACGCAGAACATCTGTGCGTTTAGAGCCTGAGATGTGGAACGCAATAGATGAAATTTCATCTAGAGAAAAATGCACTATTCATGATATCTGTAGCCTTGTTTTTATAAGGAAGAGTGAGGGCACGTCTTTGACTGCGGCTATTCGAGTGTTTCTTATGTTATATTTCCGCGCTGCAACTACCGAGCAGGGGCATATTAGTGCGGGGCATGGTGATTTTATCAATATGAAGAGTAGGGCGCAGATCCCTAGTGAGTTTGAAGGATTCTTTAAGAAGGGTAATGGTAAGTGTAGATATGAAGGTAAGCCCGATCGTAAAACAGGTTAGTTTTATAGTCTTGCCACTTTAATTTACTACATAGTTGCTTGTCGCTAGCGCACTTAAAATACGCTTATGCTCCTAGCGCCTTGCAGGAAAATAGATTGAAAAGACTATAGGCATAGTTGATAGCTTTTATGTGGCTGAAAGTCAGAGTGCTTATATAGATTAATATCTAGCTTGCTATAGCCTGTATATTCTTTGTTTTATCTGCATCAATAATATCGTTATAGGCCTTTAGTAGGGACTCGGTAACAACCTCTTTGCTGAATAATTCATTATAAGTTTTTGTACCACCAGCAATTATTTTTTCCCTGATTTTTTCATCATTTAGGGCTGTGTTTAGATTTTTGGCAAGAATATCTACATCATCAATCTCGCATAGTAAGCCATCTTCTTCGTGGGTTACATATTGCTTTGCTCCGGCTGCTTTGGTGGCAACAAGCGGGGTTTTTGCATACCAGCTTTCTGCGATTACTGTTCCAAATGGCTCATAGCGCGATGGTAAAACGCAAACATCGGCAATATTCAAAAGTGCGGAGCGATCATTTCTCCATCCCAAGAAACGTACGCGATCATTTAATCCTAATTTGGTGGCTAGTTTTTTGTATTTATTAAGATCAGGGCCATTACCTGCGAGCAATAAATAAGCATCTTTTACTTGTAGGGCCGCTTCTAGGAGCGTATCCACGCCCTTTTTCTGGTGCATTCTTGATAAAAGCAAAATGGTTTTTGCATCTTCGGGAACGTTAAAATCGGATTTTTTAACGGGTGTGTCTTCCTCAAGAGTTCCAAATGTATGTACGACGAAGGAGCGTTCGGGCGCATTTGTTTGCTCAATAATGTGGCGGACAATATCTCTGGTAACGCCCATATAATAGCCACAGTTTTTATAGTTTTTAAGGTCGTAATATCCGCCGAACCAGCCAAGAGTAGGGATGTCTATATTATCAGGCATGAAGGAAGAGGCTCTGCTCATCCAGCAATGGATAAGGTCGGGTTGGTAATCTTTTATTGCCTGAGTGATTATTTTTTGTTCGCTACGTTTTTTGAAACGATTGAATGTTAGCGGCGTATATTTAATATTTCTATCATCAAGCGATTGTGCAAAATGCTTATGAGGGCGACATAAGGCGCGCTGCTCAATATTTTCGTCATGTAGCGATTTTATTGCATCAAGGCAAAAAGTTTCTGCTCCGCCTGTTTCGGCTCCGGCAACGATATGAAGTATTTTCATGGGAAAGCTCCGATATTTTATATCTTATAAATTTCTTCCATATTGGAGAAATTTCTTATGACGTGCGGCGATTATTTCGGACTTATCCCAAGGGGTTAGTTCCTCTAATCCTTTTTCAATTTGATCTGCAACCGCGGAAATCATTTCTTCTTTTTTACGGTGAGCGCCGCCAACAGGCTCTTTAATTATTGTATCAATGAGCTTGAGTTCTTGTAAATCCTGCGCGGTTAGTTTTAGGGCTGCGGCTGCATCTTTCGCGTATTCGCCGCTCTTCCATAAAATAGAGGCACAGCCTTCAGGAGATATAACGGAATAGATAGAATGTTCCAGCATATAAATTTTGTCGGCAACGGCAATTGCTATAGCTCCGCCTGAACCACCTTCGCCAATGACAACTGAAATTATTGGAACTTCTGTTCTAAGGCAGGTTTCTATAGATTTTGCGATAGCTTCGGATTGTCCGCGCTCTTCTGCGCCAAGCCCTGGATAGGCTCCCGCTGTGTCGATTAATGTAATCACAGGTATTTGAAACTGATCAGCCATCTTCATAAGGCGCTGAGCCTTGCGGTATCCTTCAGGGCGTGCCATGCCAAAATTACGTTTGATACGGCTTTGTGTGTCATTGCCTTTTTCATGGCCGATTATAACACATGATCTGCCACGGAAACGGCCAATGCCGCCTATTAGCGCGTGATCTTCAGCAAAGTTTCTGTCGCCTGATAGTGGAGTGAAATCGTCTATTATGGCGTTGATATAATCTATAGTATGCGGACGCTCTTGATGGCGCGCTACCTGAACTTTGTCTGCTGCGCTGAGTTTGGAATAGGTTTGCTTAAGGAGTTTGTCAGCCTTAGTTTGCATGCGGTTTATTTCTTCTGCAATATTGACTTCATCATCATTATTCACATGTCTAAGCTCGGTTATTTTTCCTTCAAGCTCAAGGATAGGTTTCTCAAATTCCAAATGGCTCATTAGTCGTCCTACTTCATCTTTGCACTTCTTCATTAGTCACTAACTATACTTAAATATATGGCTAAGTTATTTAACTCATTACAATAAAATGAATTTATATGACTGATACTGAAATATATATTATTTATATAAAAAAACACAGAGCAAATATTAAAATTGCTCTGCGCTTATATTAGTTAATATATCTATTACTTGTCTGAACCAGTTTTTGAAAGAGGGTGTTTTTCCTCAAGCATTTTCTTGGCATTTTCATCAAGTATATGAGTGTATATCTGTGTTGTTGCGATATCTGCATGTCCAAGCATCTTTTGAACGGAGCGTAGATCAGCACCATTATTAAGTAAGTGAGTAGCAAATGCATGTCTTAGTACATGTGGGCTAACGCTGCCGTTATCCATTTTTGCTTCTTTAGCTAGATCTTTCAATAATTGTGCAAAACGTTGACGTGTCAAGTGACCGCTGTCAGAAGTTTTAGATGGGAATAACCATTTACCTTCTGTTGATGCATCTTGGCCGCCCGCATGAATTTTGCGTACAGCAAGGTAATCATTCAATGCTTTTTGTGCTGGTGGTGTGAGAGGAACCATGCGTTCACGGCCTGCTTTACCAGTAACAATTATGCATTCCTGATCTTCGTTAATTGCAGAAAGAGGTAAGCCAACTAGCTCAGAAACGCGTAACCCTGTTGCATAAATCATCTCTAGCAAACAAACAAGGCGAGTGCTTTCGGCTGTGCCTTTTGCTCCAGCAGTTTTGATTAAATTACTTACTTGCTCTTCAGTTAGTGTTTTAGGAAGAGTGCGGCCTTGCTTCGGGCTTTCGATCGTAGATGTTGGATCATCTTCACGTAGGCCTTCAGATATCATATAGCGATAAAACTGACGTAGCGCAGAAAGTCTGCGCGCTATTGTGCGAACTGCAATAGTGGTTTTCACATCGCCAACTATATTTGTTTTGGCTGCTAATTCTTTAAGATATGCCTTAAGCATATCTGTTGTCGCAACGTCGAGGTCTGTACCTTTACCCTTAAGGAACAAGCTTACATCAGCGAGATCGCGCCAATATGCTTGGCGTGTATTTAGTGCTGCGCCTCTTTCAGCAGTAATCATGTCGAGAAAAGATTCTACGAGTGGGTTTAGTTCTGGTTTGGGCATTGCTGGACGTCCTGGTCTTGCCATTGGTCTTTTCTCCTTAATTATTATTTACCTTGTTCCCCTGTTAGACACACTATCTGAACATCACAAGCACAAGATCTTTAGTTTTATTGTTTTTACTCGAATAATTATTTTCTATCTAAGATAATAAGGGATCGTATAGCCCTTATTTATACTCAAGTCAAAATCT
>DAOWDF010000126.1 GCA_030639165.1 Alphaproteobacteria bacterium | reverse complement strand
ATATAAATTTAATTCACTAAGAAAAGGGTAATTGTTTTTATATAAAGGGTCGTTTATATTTTTTATATATGGTTCAAAGTAGGAATAATCGCCACTATCATGTGCACCATTATATAACAAAGCACCATGAATCTTAAATTTATGTCTTTTGCCATTAGCTTTCAAATTATTAAGGCTTAAATCGATAATGAAGCCACCTAACTCTGTTGGTCCTATTTTCTTTGAAACCCCTTTTTCCTTTACTAACCCCCTAATATCTACTACGGATAGGGCAAGATCGCCCACCCTTCCCTGTAGATTATCTGAGCAATAAAATGGGTTCTTGGGTGCTGATTCAAATTTGTTCTTGGTACATCCGACAAGACTGCGAGAAGATACTCTTGCTACATAATTATGCGAAAGATATCCAGCATCAAAAATAATAAAATAACGCAACCTCCCTAATTGATCGTTAAGTATATTTGCTTTCCTATTGATACACATAACGTCGTACGACTTACTCTCGACTGGATAAATACAATATTTTCCATGCTCTTCGACTATATCAAAGTCATTATCAACCTCCACTTTATCAATACGGACGCTAAAAGGTGGAGGAGAGGAAACATTAAGAGAGCTATAAGCGTTAGCATTATTATAATAAAATAAAAAATTAACTAACAATAATGTTAGAATTAAAATGCGCTTCATATTCCACCCCATATTGTATTACTACGCATAATGCTAACATGCTGCCATAAACATAAGCTTAACGGAGTTATCATATAATATACACCCTAATTCCCTTGACATACATCAACTACAGGGCTTTGTTAATATGGTTTAAATACTCTAATAATATATGGGATATAAAATGGATCATGACATCATAATCATCGGAGCGGGGCCAGCGGGATTGAGCTTTGCCAGAGCAATGGCAGATAGCAAGCTTAATATATTGCTAATCGAAAAGCAGCCTGAGAGCGTTCTGGCTGATCCGCCTTACGATGGTCGTGAGATTGCCCTAACCCACCTATCACAAAATATAATGGAAGAGCTGGGCATGCTTGATCTTATGCCTGAGAATGCTATTTCCATGATTAAAAATGCTAAAGTATTAGATGGCGATTCTGACTATGCCCTGCATTTCAGCCATGAAGAAGTTGGCGAGGAAACTCTTGGCTATATGGTTGCCAATAACAAAATACGAAAAGCCGCCTATGATGCGGTTAAGAAATTCTACAACATAGAGATACTAACCGAAAAGGAAGTTTCCAAGCTCGGTACTGACGCCTCTAAAGGCTGGGTAGAGCTAAAAGACGGCACACGCCTAGAAGCTCCATTAATCATCGCAGCAGATAGCCGTTTTTCAAATGCGCGCCGCATGATGGGTATTTCTACTAATATGCTAGATTTCGGGCGCACTTGCGTTGTTTGCACCTTGAAGCATGAGCTTCCACATGATGATACGGCCTATGAGTGTTTCCATTATGACCGCACTCTGGCGGTATTGCCGCTTAATGATGGTAAGCTTTCGGTTGTTATAACCCTAAAATCCGAGGAAAGTGGCGATCTGTTAAGCATGAAGCCACAAGATTTTGCCGATGATATAGCGAGGCGCATTGATCATAAATTCGGTAAGCTTGAGCCTGATAGCGAGCTTCACCCTTATCCTTTGGTGGCTACACTTGCCAAGAAATTTTGTGGCAACAGATTTGCTCTGATAGGTGATGCAGCAGTTGGCATGCACCCCGTTACCGCGCATGGATTTAATCTAGGGCTGAGCGGAGCGTATAAGCTCGCGCAGGAGCTAAAGTCTAACAGTCATGATCCTCAAAGCGCGCTGGAGCGTTATTCCCGCAAGCATCACCGCCATTGCGCGGTGCTGTATCATGGCACAAACGCGATTGTGAAGCTCTATACCAAGAATTTACGCACCGCCAAGTTTGCGCGTAAAGCCCTGCTCCGACTTGGAAATCATCTAAAACCTGCCAAGCGATTGATAATGAACCAACTTACCGAGATCAGGGATACTTAACGCAGTAATTATGAGGCTATATGATGGAGAACGCATCTATTTTAGATCATTTAATTATCTTATTATTACCTGTAATTACAGCCATCTATATTGCCATAAAAACCTCGTGGTTTAAAGGTGCTGTAGGTGAGTTCATCGTTAATTTGAAAATAAGACGATACCTTGATAAGAAAAAATATCACCTCATAAAAAATGTTACATTACCTACTGATACTGGAAGCACGCAAATAGACCATATAATTGTTTCTGAATATGGAGTTTTTGTTATTGAAACTAAAAATATGAAAGGGTGGATATACGGCAGCTACAATCAAAAGACATGGACACAAAAAATATATAAGTATTCGAATAAATTTCAAAATCCATTGCACCAAAATTATAAACATATAAAAACTCTTAATTCATTATTGAACCTAAGTGAAAAACAAATTTTGGGGCTGTACCAGTTAACTAACCCATATATTGTTTAACCCATTGTCTTAGTTGTGCTAACTGGTCTGTTGGGTCACTGTTGTTAAATCTCCATTCGCATTCCTTCAAGAATAGCTCAAAATGCTT
>DAOWDF010000034.1 GCA_030639165.1 Alphaproteobacteria bacterium | reverse complement strand
CTGTATCCATTAATGAATCTCGTAAATCAATATAATCTGCACCAAATTTGGCTGCGTATAGTAATTCTTGATCATTATTGAATAAATACCAACGTAGTGGATCAGCCATAGAATCTGTTAGGTAGCCACTATAGTCACGTAAAGATGACGGTCCTATGAATGGTAGAACCATATATGGCCCATGGTCTACTCCCCAAACGGCAAGAGTTTGCCCGAAATCTTCTTGTTCATATGTTATGCCTTCATAGCCAGCAACATCAAAAATCCCGCCAATACCAATGGTTGTATTTATAGTAGCTCTTAATACGGCATCGCGAGTTCCCGATATGTCGCCTTGTAATAGTTGATTGGCAATAGTTATCGGGCTTTTTAAGTTACGTAGGAAATTACGTATTCCGCTACGCGCAGGCTGTGGGGTTACTGTTCTGTAACCTATAACTATAGGATTGATTAATGCCTTATCAACACTTTGGTTGAAGGCCATAACTTTTCTGTTTGTTTCTTCCATGGGATCATTAATACTCACTCCATTTTCATACGCGATCGTATCTTTGGTACTTGAGCATGAAGAAATAGTTGCGCTAGATAGTGCAATCAAAAAGAGCTTAGAGTATTTATTATTCACCTTAGAGAACAAACTCATTATAAAAAATCCTATATCGTAAAGTTTATAGTAGTTTAGGAATTATTACGCAGATAGTCCACATAGTAATTTGCATTCCTACTATTATCAATTAGTTAATTTAAAAAACGATTAAATTTAATCAACCATCTTCAATGGTCATCATAGCTGCTAGCCCTAATAGGAATGATATTAAGGCGGGTGACCATGCGGCAAGTATTACGGGTATTTGTTGTGAGGCTCCCAACGCTTGTAAAAAACTGGACATGAAAAAGACGATAAAGCCAATGAATACTCCTGTGAAAACCATCATTAAAGTGCCCCGTGAGCGTGGGGGGCGCATAGATACGGTTGCGGCAAGTAATATCATGGCGCAGAACATTAGGGGCTGTGATAATAGATTGTGGTAATAGACTCTGAGTTTTGCAGCGTCAAAGCCAGTTTGCTCTAGAGTCCTGATATATGCGGGCAGCTTCCAAAATGACATGCTTTCAGGCGATGAAAAACTCTCTTTGATATCCTTGGGTGTCAAAGTTGTCGGGAGCTTGTAAGTTTTTTTATTTATAGGGGCAGTTTGATCTTTATGTATGGTTACATCATTTAAGTTCCAGAAGTTGCCTTCTAGAGTGGCATTTTTTGCATCAATTCTTTGTAGAAAACCGTTACTATCAGTGAAATATAAAATTGTTACATTTTGTAATACCCATTCAGGTTGCTGAACTTTTTGGGCGTGGAGAATGATATAGCCTTCTGTTAAATCACCTGGTTTAGTTTCTGATTCTATCAAAATATCCTGTTTGAGCCATAATCCTTCTTTGAAAACCGCGATATGGTTATCCTGATGTTTCAGGTAAGTGCGCTCCATTTGCTCGAACTTGCCGATAAAAACTGCTCCAACAGGGTTTATAACGGTCATTTGTAATGCGCCGAATATAACTCCAACAGCGCAAATAGGTAATAGAAACTGCCATACGGAAAACCCTGAAGAGCGCACTATAATTAGCTCATATTTGCGGGTTAGTTGCCAAAAGGTGAACATTGCGCTGAATAAAACGGCGAAGGGGAATAATATTTGGCCGACTTCTGGCAGTTTAAGCAGGCCCATTTGTAAAACCAGCGTAATAGGCACATCTGTTTTTTTACTGGCGCGTCTGATTAACTCTACTGTGTCGAAAAGATAGATTACTGCGAGTAGTGCTGCTAATAATATCAGTAGGTTAACGGCATAACGTTTTATTAAATATATGGCGAGTGTTGGCGTTATCTTCATGTTGTAGCCTGCCTTTTTGTATAGAGGATCTGGCGGCGTATATTTTCGCTGAATTTACTCAGCATAAATAATGATAGGCCAATTGGCAGGAATGTAAGGGCGTACATCATAAAT
>DAOWDF010000284.1 GCA_030639165.1 Alphaproteobacteria bacterium | reverse complement strand
GGAGTATTACTAATGTTTGACATTGCGCAAATGGAGCAGGGAAATTGGGTCCAAATCGATAGATCAAGAGGTGACAACCTGACGGAATGCGGTAAAGCGACTCTGACTGACAGATACCTTCTGCCTGAGGAGCAATATCAGGATCTTTTTGCGCGTGTTTCTATGTATTATGGCGATGATAGCGCCCATGCACAGCGCATTTATGACTATATGTCAAAATTATGGTTTATGCCTTCTACTCCTATTCTTTCAAATGGTGGAACTAGCCGTGGCTTGCCGATTTCTTGTTTCTTGAATGAGACTGGAGATTCTCTGGATGATATTATGTCTCTATGGAATGAGAATGTATCACTAGCATCCCTTGGGGGAGGGATCGGCTCTTATTGGGGAAATGTTCGCTCTATAGGTGAAAAGGTAGGCCGTAATGGTAAGACTTCTGGTATCGTGCCATTTATCCGCGTGATGGATTCGCTTACATTAGCGATATCTCAAGGCTCACTTCGCCGCGGTAGCGCAGCTATATACCTTCCTGTTTGGCATCCTGAAATTGAAGAATTCGTTGAGATACGTAGACCTGCTGGCGGCGATCCAAACCGTAAAGCTCTAAATCTACATCACGGAGTGCTAATCCCTAATCGTTTTATGGAAGCCGTAGAAAATGATGAAGAATGGGCGCTAAAATCACCAAAGGATAATGCGGTTGTAGATAAAATCAGCGCACGTGATCTCTGGATACGCTTGCTAACTGCTCGTATTGAAACTGGCGAGCCATATTTTGTGTTTATAGATCATGTTAATGACGCTATTCCAGATCACCATAAAATGGCTGGCCTGAACGTTAAAATGTCTAATCTTTGTTCCGAGATTACTTTGCCGACTGGTATGGATCATCTAGGTAATGAGCGAACGGCGGTATGTTGCCTCTCTTCGGTCAATCTCGAAAAATTTGAGGAATGGCAGGATAACCCTATGTTTATCGAGGATATTATGAGGTTTCTAGATAATGTCTTAACTGACTTTATTGATAAAGCGCCCGATTCTATGAAGCGCGCTAAATATGCCGCTATGCGTGAGCGTTCGGTCGGGCTAGGGGTTATGGGTTTCCACTCATTCTTGCAGTCAAAGAGCCTGCCTATGGAAGGCGTGATGGCAAAAGTTTGGAACAGGCGCATGTTCCAACTAATCAAACGCCAAGCCGATGAGGCATCTATAAAGCTAGCGCATGAGCGTGGCGCATGTCCTGATGCCGCTGATTACGGTATTATGGAGAGGTTTTCTAATAAGATGGCAGTTGCTCCAACTGCGTCAATTTCAATAATTTGTGGTGGCGCATCCCCAGGGGTAGAGACTATCGCAGCAAATGCTTACACTCATAAAACATTATCTGGATCTTTCCCTGTTCGTAACAAGCATCTTGAGGTTTTGTTAGAGGAAAAGGGCATCAATAACGAAGATACTTGGAGCTCAATCTTTACTAATGAAGGATCTGTTCAGCATCTTGATGAATTATCAGAGGAAGAAAAAGATGTGTTTAAAACCGCGTTTGAAATTGACCAGCGCTGGATTATCGAGCATGCTGCTGATCGCACACCGTTTGTTTGTCAGGCACAAAGTATAAATGTATTCTTGCCTGCAAATGTAAATAAAACCGATCTGCATCGTATTCATTGGGATGCATGGAAAAAAGGTGTTAAATCAATGTATTACTGCAG
The DNA here is from genome assembly GCA_030639165.1 of Alphaproteobacteria bacterium. Classification (GTDB taxonomy): domain Bacteria; phylum Pseudomonadota; class Alphaproteobacteria; order Micavibrionales; family Micavibrionaceae; genus UBA1672. The sequence continues at coordinate 2,327 of DAOWDF010000284.1, read as the reverse complement.
GTCTAAGTCAATACAGCGTGCAGAAAGTGATGCTTCATGGAAGCGCTCGCAAAAAGCAGATGACGATGGCGAACAAGGTTCTGCTGAGAGTGCTTCAGGTAATTATGAAGAATGTCTAGCCTGTCAGTAACAAATAAAATGATAGAAAATCACAGAATAAAAGCATTAGACGGTTTACGTGCTTTTGCGATTATCTTTGTGCTTTTTTCTCACAGCGCATGGAAATTCGATTCCCAAATTAATATCAGCTTTGGCGGGGCGGAGTTTCATAACTTTATTTATAATGGTTGGGTTGGCGTTGATCTGTTTTTTGTATTAAGCGGTTTTCTTATAACAGCGCAATTACTTAAATCTCCGCTAACTTTCGATAATATAAGAAAATTTTTCAGCAAAAGATATTTTCGTATTGCTCCCGCATATTATATATCTGTATTTCTCACGCTTTTATTACTCCAAATATTGCCTGCTATTAGTGAAGGGGAGGCAATATCTGATCTATTTATAGAATGGATATCCCCCTTATTTTCGCATATGGTTTTTATGCATGATTATATTGGGCGCGACCCTTCTATAAATGGTTTATTCTGGTCAATTCCAGTTGAAATTAAGTTTTATTTTCTATTGCCGTTACTCATTTATTTACTGCTTAAAATTAGAGGTAACGCGAAGCGCATATATATTATTGCAGGGTTTTATTCGCTATTTACCATAGCAAGAGGTGTTTATTTATATTCTTTATATAGCTTTGATAATATTAAATATGCCGATTACTTCCTTGATATAAAAACCCCGTTTCACTTTGCTCTAGATGGCCTTGCTGTAGGTGTTCTCTGTGCTTTTATATTACGAAGTGAGTTGCTTAAGTTGATTTCAGAAAACTCTAGGGTCATAAATTCTATATTTTATGTCGGTGTAGCGTTGTTTTTATCGGTAAGTTTACCACCGCATTTCATAGGTGGAACGGCAACATTTTTTGAAATAGCGATAATGACAATCCTTTTCGCAATTAGCTTTGGCTTAATTTTGATAGCTTTGGTTAAGGGGTGTTGTGCCACTAATTTTTTTAGTAATAGAGTGTTAGGCTTCATTGCAAAAATTTCATATTCTATGTACCTGACACATATATATGCGCTGTATTTTCAAATGATGCTAATAGATCATATTAAAGATTTTGTGCCAAACCCCACATTATGCTGGCTAGTATCGCTCCCTGTATTTTTTACTCTTGCTGTTTGCTTCGCATATTTGCTCTATATTTATGTAGAAAAACCATTTATTAAGTGGTCAAGAAATAGATGGTCTTGAACGGAATTAAATGTTTTTTATCGTAGAATGCATTCATGATATAACAACGTCATACGGCTTGGTTATTAGCATGTTGTTAGCTGGTCTTGTCGGCGGAGCTACTCACTGTGCTTTTATGTGCTCCCCTTTTGTTTTGGCACAAATAGATGGTCAGCAAAATCTTCACAAGCTAAAATCTGCTATGCTTTTGCCTTATCATTTGGGGCGCATGAGCACTTATGTGGCTTTGGCAGTTCTTCTAAATTCTGTAATTAATCTAGCGTTTTTATTTTCTGATCTTAAGGCCATTATAGCTGCACCCATGCTGATTTTAGCAGGGATCATATTCCTTATTAACGCATTTCCTAAGCTATCTATATTATTCCCATGGGCGGCAAATATCAGGGTTAGCTTACCTTACAAAATAATCGTGAAGTTTTCTGAAGATTTGACAAAAAGCACTGGTATTTTAGGACGTTATGCTTTAGGGGTTCTGTTGGGATTTATGCCTTGCGGTCTTGTATTATCTGCATTACTAGCTAGCGCCACCGCCCCTAATATTTTGGGCGCAGCTCTAGCCATGTTAGCGTTTGCAGTTGGTACAATGCCCGCGCTGATTTTTGTAGCGTTTGGAGCTATTTCGGTTAAAAGCTCGGTCAATGGTATATACCCGAATATAATGCGTCATGCTGCCAAGGGCGCAATGTTAATCAGCGCGATATGGCTGTTTATTTTGGCAGGAACTATGATTTTATAAAAGTTGATTTTATATATAAGGAAATAAGATGACGGCAAATTCACAAATTACGGCGCAAGAGCCTAATTACAATTTTGAGGTTGTGAAGCTATTTACATTAGCCACAGTATTTTGGGGTATCGTCGGGTTTCTAGTAGGCTTGATCATAGCTCTACAGCTTGCTTTTCCTGATCTTAATATTGAGCCATATTTGAATTTTGGTCGCTTACGCCCTGTTCATACTTCCGCCGTAATATTTGCCTTTGGTGGTAATGCGTTATTAGGAACCAGCTATTATATTGTTCAG